>DAPKRQ010000342.1:0-12284 GCA_031800475.1 Myxococcales bacterium LLY-WYZ-16_1 | reverse complement strand
GTGTAACCCACCCGCTCCGTCCCGTCGAACCCGTCCGAAAGACAACGCTGCTCCGGATCGGTCGGGTCTTCGCACGGGCGGACCAGCGGATCGTCGGCTCGGACCAGCTCCAGCAGCAGGTCGGACGACGAAAAGCGGATCTCCGCTTCGACCCGCTCGCCCGGACCCAGCTCCGGCAGGGCATACCAATCCGAGTCCTGCTGGCTCGGACAGAGCTCCAGATCCATTTGGGCGAACGGAAGGGTCAACTCCGCCGCCGCCTCGGGGAGGTCGTTCGGATCGAACGGGTCGCCGTCGCACCGCAACACCGGTCGAGAGTCCACGACCACCCGGTAGTCGGTCGGCAGGGGCAGTTCCGCGGTGAAGGGGCGCAAGATCACCGGTACCGGAGATCCTTCGATCACCACGTCGGTGGCCGTGACGTTGGCGCCCGGCGTCGGATCGACGTCGAAGGCGACGCCGTTTTCGTCGAGCAGGTCGAAGTCCAGGTCCACGTTTTGCCGCCGCCACTGGAGGCGGATTTCGTGGGCGAACCCCGGGGGCAGCGTCAGCCGCACGAAGTCCTCGTCCTCGATGCACAGCGTGAACTCCTGGGACCGCAGCGGTGCCTGACCCACGTCGAAGGGGTTTTGAATCGCGTTTCCGACGCCGGCCGCATCGGCTGCGTCGGGCTCGCAGACGAAGCTCGCTTCGGTGAACGTCCGCAGGGTGTAGCGGCCGATGTCGCCCGGGGTGGCCCCGAACACCCGCAGCAAAAGGTCCTCTCGCTGGAAGCTCGAGAACGTGAAGTACTCGCGTCGCCCCAATCGACGACCCTCCGCGATCGGCGCCGATCGCAGGGGGTCGGGCACGTCGCGGTACAATGAAACGTCCAGGTCGATCTGCGGGTCGTGGGCCAGTTCCACCGCCAGCACGCCGCCCCCGCCGGGAAAGTCCAAGGCGTACCAGTCCTCGTCGCCGGGGCAGATCGTGCGCTCTCCGGTGAAGTCCTCCGTAAGGGTGGAACTGGTGGTCGGGCCGTCGTTCGGCTCCCGGGGATCGTCGGGACAGGCCTGGGCCGGGTCTTCGAAGACTTCCGCTCTCAGGCCGTAGGGGTTGGCGTCCGTCCGCTGCCCCGACACCCGGACCCACAGGTCTCCGCCGAACCCGGCGGGCACCCGCAAAAACTCCGGAGCGTTCGCTTCGTCGCTCACCAGCAGGGGCGTCGGCTCGCCGGCCCGGAAGACCTCGAGACGCAGGTCGCCCAGACCCGGCACGAAGTCGAGGCTGAGATCCACCGAGCTCGATGGCGGCAGATCTTCGAGCCGGTACCAGTCCGGGTCCGCCGGGCACAGCTGGGCGCTCACGGTCTGGAAGGTCGGAAGGGGGCCGGCCTGGGCCCGACTGTCGTTCTCTTCGAAGGCGTCGTCCTCGCAGGGCTCCGCCGGATCGAAGGCCACTCGCAAGCGGTACGGGATGTCGGTGGGCAGCGGCACCGCCGACGCCACTCGAATCGCCAGATTTCGCTCGGTGCCGATGGCGAAGCGGACGCGCTCGTTGTCGGTCACCGTGCGGCCTTGGGCCACCACAGTGCGGCCGTCTTCCAAAAAGACCTGAAGCTCCAGGTCACCATCGGCCTGCGCGAAGCGAAGGTCCACGGTCACCTCGGTGCCGGCCGGTACCTCGAGGCCGTACCAGTCCACGTCGCCGGGACACAGGATCAGCTCATCGCGCACCCCCGGGCCGATGGGAGAGCGGGTGCCGACGCTGCCGTTGTCCATGGCCTCGTCGAGCACGTCGTCCAGGCACTCGGGCGGGCGGACCACGCACACCGGGGGATCTGCAGTGGTGTCGCAACGCTGGTTTTCGGTGCAGTCGGTGTCGTCGTCGCAAGGTGGCGGCGGCGCTTCGCATCGGTTGGTCAGGGGATTGCATTCGAGGGGGCGTTCACACACCACACATCGAATCCCGTCACCGTCGGGGCACTCCGGTCGAGAGTCCGCGCAACGCAGATTGCTTTCGCATCGCCCTCGGAGGGTGTTGCATACGAGTCCCTCCCCGCAGTCCGCATCGATCTGACACTGGACGCATTGGCCGGCGGGGCTGCATCGGGTGCCGGTGGGGCAAGGACCACTCCCACCGTTTTCGACGCAGGCCCGTTGCTCTTCGTCGCACGATACGCCCTCGCAGGCCCCGTCGTCACGGCAAGGCGTGCACAGGACCCGGTCGTCGATCTCGCACTCCCGAGAAAGTGGGTTGCACAGCTCGTCGGGATCGCAGAATTCCGGGCCGAAGCAGCCCAGGTCCGGCACGCATTGAGCGGCATCGCGGTCGCAAAGCTGCCCGTCGGGGCAGTCGCTTCGACGGTCGCAGGTGCGGGAGCTCGACGCGTCGAAACAGCGGCCCAACAGGGTCGAGCAGAACTGGCCGAAGGGGCAGGGCCGCTCTGGGTCGCACTCGTCGGCGAAGCCGTCCCGAAGCACGCACAGGCCGTCGTCGGCGCAGCGAAGTTTGGCCTCTCCGCACGAGGCATCCCCGCTGCACGGAACGAACTCGCAGGTGCCATCCCGGCAGATCTCCTGCTGCCCGCAGTCCAAGGATGTGGTGCACGGCGCGCCCGGGCCTTCGTCGGAGCCGTCGTCGCAGCCGAACGCGGCCATGGCCAGGGCGAAGACGGGCCCCGCGATGCTGCGCCTCATCGTCGCTCCTCCACAAACAGCTGGGTCACGGTGCGGGTCTGCTCGCCCCCCACCTCTTCGCTGACTTCGAACAACGCACCGTCGGCGTCGTAGACCAGGGTGACGGTCCGTTGGGGCGTGTCGTGGTAGCCGAGGGGCGCGGGCCCACTGGACCGGAGCTGAAAGGCCCGATCCGGCGCGCCGTCCATCGGAAGACGTCCCGTGCCCGAGGCGCTGCGGTCTGCGTCCTCCGCCCGGTTCGACCACGCGGTGGCCACGGCGTCGAAACGTCGCACGTCGATGAAGAACGGACCGAGTTGGGGCAGGTCCTTGGGCATGCCCACCGCCGGAGGCGGCGGGATCTCGGGGGCGCCGTCCAACGTGACGGAGACCGCTGCGGGGTCCACGCTCTCGTTCGGGAGGGTGGGCCCCATGCGGCCCACCCAGGTATCGAAGTCGTCCACCACGGCCCGCCACGCGGGACCGCCGCCCGCATCCAACGATCGGCCGTTGGCCTGCAGGGTCAACCGGGCCGGGGCTTGGTCCAGATTGTCCTCCACGTTGAGGATCTCGGCCTCCAACCGATAGGCCGCTTGCCTGAAGTTCGCATCTTCCTCCCGGCGGAGGGTGGCCCGGTAGACGAACACTTCTCCGGCCTGCAGCGGGAGCAGAACCCGCGGTCCCAGGTCCGGTCGGGCGACCAGACCCCCGCCTTCGTCGCAGGCCGCAGACGAGCCCATCAGGGCGGCCAGGCACATCGAAGCCCGAAGCATCTCGACCCCTATACCGGACCCGAGGCCTGCCGGGGGAATCAACGTGGACACCGGTTTGCCATCGGCTATGATTGGGCGAATGGCGGGGGAACGTCGGCGGTCGACCCGCCTCCCGGTGGAGATGCAGGTCCAGTTTCGGCACCTGCGGCGCCCTCGGGAGACCTACGCCGAGGTCGCCCGAAACGTGAGCCAAGGTGGACTGTACGTCGAATCCACGGTGGGCTTCGAGCCCGGCACCGTGGTCGACTTGGAGGTGTTTCCGGGCCCGGGTGCCAAGGGGATCCGGGTGACGGCCGAAGTCGTTCGGGTGGAGGAAGAGATCGGAGAAACCGGCTCGAGATCGGACGGGCGAAGTCGTGGAATGGGCCTGCGGTTCGTGCGGTCCAGTGCCGAGGAGGTGGCGCGGCTGGTGGCCCTGGCCGAGGCCCTGTCTCGGGAGGGATCGGGTTGAGCGAGGTCATCTCCGAGCTGTGCTGGGGCAGCGTGCTTCGGGCCTGGGGCGATGCTGGAGAGGCCCCCCCGGCCGCCATCGTGGCGTCCGTTCTTCACGACCTGGCCGCCCAATCTGCGGAAGAAGGGGGCGTGGAGCGCTTTCCGGATCCAGACGCGGTCACGATCGGACCCGAGGGCCAGGCCCGGATGGAGCCCCCCTTGACCCTCGGAGGCCTGGTCGAACTCATGGAGCTCAGCCTGGACGGGGTCGAGCCCGGACGGACCGGGGACTTGATGCCTCCCCAAGCCCGCAGTGGGCTCGAACGGTTTCGGGACGCGGTGCACGAAGCGTCCGACGACGAGCTGGCGTTCGAGGTCGAGCGGTTTCAAGGGTGGCTCCGGGAAACCTTTGGTCCGCTGCCCGCGCCGGACGAGGTCTTGCGGTGCTGTCGGGCGTCCCACCCGCTGGACCCTCAGGCCGCCACCCTGCTGCCGAGCCGGGTTGAAGGCCTGCCCGCCCGGGATCGGGTGGCTCCGCGAGAATGGATGTCCGAGCCGCCTCGGGCTTCCGGGCGATCCCCGTCAGGTTTCGGCCCGACGCCTGGGCCCTTTTCGCCCGGGCCCGCCGAGGACAGCCAGGCATCGAGTCACTTCGAAAGCCTCTTCGAGCCGGCCGCGCCCTCCTCCCCCGCCCAGCCCGGAGACTTCGGTCCCTTCGGCAGCGCTGCGCCCGCGGCCGAGGTCCCGCCCGAAGCCTCCGAGCCCCCGGCCACCGAGATCCAACCGGCCTCGGGAGCCTCCGAGGAAGCCTTGCCCACGCCCGATGCAGCCAGCGAAGGGCCTGCCGAGGCCGACGCTCCCGCCGAGGGGACGCCCGAGGAACGGGGGCTGCTGTCCGAAGGGCCCTCCCTGTCCGACTGGGCCATCTCGGACCCGCCGAATCCTTCGGCCTACGCGGCCGCGGGCACCGAAATCGACCGGCTCGGACGGGAAGGCGGCATTCGACTCGACGACGCCGGCTCCTCCGACGGGTGGCCGGCGGTGGACGCTTCCGGCGAACGGCCGGTGGTGCGCCGGGAGCTGCCCCGACCGGAGCGCCCGGTCTCCGTCCATCGGGCTCCGGCTGCGCGCCGCAGTGCCCGCCCGCGCAGCGAGCAGGGCGACTCGATCCTGATCCCCGCCGACGGGGCGGGGTTGCGCTCCTGGGTGATCGTGTTGCTCGGGATCGGGGTGGCGGTGGGCCTGTACGTCTTTCTGTCCCCTTGAGGGGCGGTCGAAAACGGTGCTCGGCTCGATTCGGTACACGGGCTGAAGCCGAGGGGCATGACGCCGACGGACCCTAGGTGGTGACCCTCAACCTGCTGCGGTGGACCGATCCGTCTGGCGAGGAGGCGGTTGATTCGGTGAATCCGGCGGCCAAGCCCCACAGTGCCCCCGAGCCCACCCTGGAGTTGCCGCCGCCTACAACGGCGGGGGCGGTGGCAGCCCCCCTGCCCGACGGCGAAGAAGAGCGCCTGCTCGAGCTGCTGAATTTGAAGGTCCTCGACACCGAGCCGGACCCCCGTCTCGACCGGATCACCGCGCTCGTTCGGCAGGTGCTCGAGGTCCCGATCGCGGTGGTGTCCCTGGTGGACGCGTCGCGCCAGTGGTTCAAGTCGAGGCACGGTCTCGATGCCACGGAGACCGGGCGGGACGTGGCATTTTGTGCCCACGCCATCCACGAACGGGAAATGCTGGTCGTCCCGGACACCCACGGCGACCCGAGATTTCGAACGAATCCACTGGTCGTGGGGCCTCCGCACATTCGGGCGTATGTGGGGGTGGTCTTGCGCGGAGCCGGCGGTCAGCCCATCGGAACTTTGTGCGCCATCGACACCCGACGATGGCGCCCAACCGAGCGTGAGCTCTCGATCCTGGCTTCGTTCGCTGAAATGGCGCGAGACGAGCTCCTTCGAAAAGAAACGGAGCGCGAGCTGGAGGCGGAAGTCACCAGGAGCCAGTGGTACGACCCGCTCACGGGATTGCCGAACCGCTTCTTGCTTCAAGACCGGCTTCACCTGCTGGCGTCCCGAGCCGAAGCCGGCCGGGTCGTGGTGGTCGAGGTGGCGAACTTGACCACGGTGAACGCGCTTCACGGGCGGGTTGCGGGAGATGAGCTCTTGATGGAAGTGGCTGCTCGTCTAAAGGGAGCGGGGGACGACACGCGGGCCGTGGGACGGGTCAGCGCGCGGCGGTTCGCCCTGTGGTTTGAAGGAGATCCGAGCCAGGACGAGATGGAGGGTCGCATCCACGGTCTGGCGACCCGACTCGGCCGAGCGCTCGAGGCGCCGGGCGGGGCGGTCGTGCGCCCGTCGCTGCGCTTCGGATACAGCGCCGTGCCTCGACACGGACGGTCCTCGGCCCGCCTCGTCGAGCATGCCGTCCGAGCCACCCGCTGGGCCCAGCGCGTCTGCTCGGGACCGATGGTGGTCGCCTACACGCGGGATCTGGACGTCCGCGCCGACCGGGAGTTCGAGCTGGCCGAACGGCTCGAGGGCGCCATAGCCGGGGACCAGATCGGGGTGGCGTATCAATCTCAGCACGACCGCTGGGGCCGGTGGAAAGGGGTCGAGGTTTTGGCCCGGTGGACCGATCCCGAGTGGGGCCCGGTCTCGGTCGCGGAATGGATGCCTGTCGCCGAAACCCATGGTTGGGTCGACGAAGTCACCCAGCGCGTGCTCGACCGGGTCGAAGAGGATGCTCCCGAGATTCTCCGAGTTCGGCCCGGGCTCGTGTTCTCCGTCAACCTGTCGGCGGCCCAGCTCGGTGACGACCATTTTCTTCGCCAGGTGGCCGAGCGGATTCGAAATGGGCCCTGGACCAACTGCGAGCTGCGGCTCGAAGTGACCGAGAGCGCCCTCCCTCGAGTGGATTCATCCGTCCTCGAATTGCTCCGGAAGCTCCGGGCCCAGGGAGTCGGCCTGTCGGTCGACGACTTCGGCACGGGCTACAGTTGCTTGGATCGCCTGCGCACCTTCCCCATCAGCGAGCTCAAAGTGGACCGGGCGTTTGTGCGCGACCTGGAGCGGGATGTGGCGTGTCGCCGCATTCTGCAGGCGGTGGTGGGCCTCGGCCGGGCGTTGGACCTCGAAATCACCGTCGAGGGGGTCGAGACCGAGGCCCAGTTTCGCCGCCTTCGCGAGCTCGAGGTCGACACCTTTCAGGGCTTTTGGTTCGGACGCCCCATGAACAAGACCGAGCTGCTGGCCAAGCACGGGTGAGGAGCGCCGGCTTGGAACGGTTTCGACCGGAACCTTCCGTTCGTGCGAATGGAGTTTTCGAAGCGTCTCAGAGCCGAGCGGTGCCGCCGGCATCGGGCCGGCAACGCTGTACGACCCCGTGCTTTAGGGGGCTGCCGTGCGCTGGGCGGGAGGAACGACGATCACGACGTCCCGGGTGGCGAGCTGGGCCACCCCGTCGGCCAGCACGTCGATGAACGCCCGGAACGTCTGGGGTGCATTGCTCCCGGGGGCGCAGGGCCCGCCGGCGACAGACCGGTTCGCTGCCACCACCTCGAACCGCAAAGTCGTTCCGGGCACCACCCGCTCGAAGGTATCGAGCCCGGGGATCGCCGTGCTGGTGTCGGTGGCCACCGGCGTGGGGGCACAGGGGTTCGGGGGCGTCGCCACGTCGGGCGTCACCCGTTGGATGAAGCAACGGGTGTCGACCTGGTTGGCGAGAGCCGCCGGGTCCGGTCGGATCCGGGTCGTGATCCGAAACTCCGAAAACTGCACCAGCGCCTCGATGGCCGTGACCAAGGCTTGATCGATGCCCGAGCCGTCGTCGGCGATCTCGAAGCTCAACGGACATTGGCCGCCCACGTCCGTGGGCGTGCCCGCGCCCGAGGGCCCAGTGCAGCATTCGGTGGCGCTGCATCCGGCCGGGCGGGCGCTTCCGAAGCGATCCCAGGCGCAGGGCGGAACCCGAGCTCGCGTCACCCGCGAGATGCCGTAGGACGTGCGGACCGCCTCGTCGGCCACCCGATCCCAGCAGTGCGCTTCGCAGCCCGGTCCCGCCGCGCCGGCGGACGACGCGGACACCCATCGGTCGGCCTGAAGGGCGTCGTCTCCCACGTCGGTCGCCGGACAGCCCAGGGTCGCGGGCACGTACCGCGACCCGTCCACCTCCACGTCCAAAAAGAAGTGGCCTGCGCTGACGGCACCGCTTCCGTTGAAGTCCAGGTCGTTGAACGCCGAAACTGCCACATAGAAGGGTCCGGTTCCGCTCAGGGTCAGGTCCAGCTCCGGGTCGGGGGAGCCGGTTCGATCGTTCGAAAAACCCAGCTGATTTCCCGATCCGTCGTATACCGCCACCATGGCATCCAGGGCCGAGCCCACCCGAAACGCTTCCACCGAAACGACCACCCGGTCCCCCGATGCAGCACCGTCCAGCTCGTACCAGTCGGAGTCCGACCCTTGAGGGCCTTCCAAAATGCCGAGGACCGGTTCCCCCAAACCGTTGCAAAAGTCGTCGAAACGGTCCTGCAGCTGGCGATCGGTCCAGGGTCGAGGTGACGCGGTCTCGGTGATCGTCACCACCCGCGAGCCCGAACGGTCCAGCGCGTCCACCACCGCGGAGGGTGCCGCTGACGTCACCGCCGCCGGATAATCCTCAGCCAGGTGGGAGGGCGCGTCGGTCACGTGGACGATCACCCGAAGCGAATCGTTTCGATGGCCCACTCCCCCGATGGTGCCGTCCGCCACTGAGGGGACCCGGTCGACCGACGGGTCGAAGGCCTCGACCCGGTCCATCGAGCCCGGTCCCCACCGAACGCCGCTGCCTTCCGCGATCTGGTGCAAAGCCTCCAGGCCGGACTCTCGGGTGTCTCGTCCGTTGCGAATCGACAGGCCGTCCAAGACGGTTTGGACGAGCCCGGTGTCGGTGGTCACCCGTTGCTCCAGCTCGAAGGGCAGGTCCCCGGACGTTCCGGAGCCGAAGGGCGAAAGCGGAAAGTCCTGAAAGGTGGTCACTGCGAAGGCCGGGTCGGGCACGACCGCCTGGACGCCGGGCACGATGAAGCTGCTCAGGGAGCTTCGCAGGGTCGAGATTTCGCCCGTCATGGAGCCGGTTGTGTCCACGTTCAAGACCACGTCCGCTTGGTCCACCCCGGTGTCGTCGAAGCGAAGAAAGTCGCTGTCGGGGGCTCCGGTGTCCGCGAGCACGAAGTAGAAGGCGTCGATGCCGCTGCCCGGGTCGCACGGGTCCGTGCCCACCGCCACCTCTGCCGTATCCTGGTAGCCGTCCGAGTCCGAGTCCAGGGCCAGGCGTTCGGTCGACCCTGGACAACCGAGTTCCACGTCGTCGGTCAGGCCGTCGTCGTCCGCGTCCAGGTCCCGATAATCCGGCACCCCGTCCAGATCCGTGTCCACTGGGGGCGTGGCCAGATCCGCATCGCCCGCTTCGATGCTGTCCGACAGACCGTCCCCGTCGGCGTCGAGGGATCGGCGGTCCAAAACGCCGTCTCCGTCGCTGTCGGCCCGGCCTTCGTCCAGGTCCGCGATCGTGTCGCCGTCCGAGTCCAGATCCAGATGGTCCGGCCTGCCGTCTCCGTCCGTGTCCACCGGCGTGGCGAACGGCGGCAACTCTCCCCGTTCCTCGAGGTCGAGCAACGCGTCTCCGTCGCTGTCCGAGTCCACCGCGTCCACCAGGCCGTCCTGATCGTGGTCCGAAAGGCCTTCTTGGGCGTCCGACAACAAGTCGTCGTCCGAATCCAGATCCACAAAGTCGGGGATGCCGTCCCCGTCCGTGTCGTTGGGAGGCACGCCGGGATCGCTGCGGCGGCGCTCCGTCGCGTCCGGGATCCCGTCGTCGTCGGAATCCAGATCCACCGCGTTGTACGCGCCATCGCCGTCGGCGTCGCGGTCGGTCTCGAATCGGTCCGCGATTCCGTCCCCGTCCGAATCCAGGTCCAGATAATCGGGCAGTCCGTCGCCGTCGGTGTCCCGGTCCGTCTCTCGGAAGTCGTCGATGCCGTCGCCATCCGCGTCCAGGTCCACGAAGGACGGGCGCCCGTCGCCGTCCGGGTCGAGGGCTCCCTCGGTCTGATCGAGGATCCCGTCGCCATCCGCATCCAGGTCCAGGTACGCCGGGATTCCATCCTGGTCGGGGTCTTGTAGACGTTCGATGGCATCCGAAACGCCGTCGCCGTCCGCGTCCCGGTCTCGAAAGTCCAGGACCCCGTCGCGATCGGTGTCGGCTTCGCCTTCCCGGGCATCGAGGATCCCGTCTCCGTCCGAGTCCAGGTCTACCGCATCGAACCGGCCATCTCCGTCGGTGTCGGTGTCGCCTTCGAGTCGATCGGTCAGGCCGTCTCCGTCCGCGTCCAGATCCCGGGCGTCGGGCGTCCCGTCTCGGTCCGTGTCCCGGGGGGGCGAGATCGGGTCTGCGTCTCCCGCTTCGGTCCGGTCGGGGATTCCGTCGCCATCCGAGTCCAGGTCCAGCGTGTCGGGGATCCCGTCCCGGTCGGTGTCGAGCTCACCCTGGCCTTCGTGGATGTTGCGGATGGTGTCTCCGTCGTCGTCCCACCCCCGCGAGCCCAGGTCCGGCGCTGGACCGCCGTCAGCGCTGCCGTCCTCGGACGGACCTCCGTCGGGGGAGGCGTCCCCAAGGTCCGCGTTCCCGGAAACAGCGGTGTCTTCACCGATCACGGTGCCCGCGTCTTCGATGGGGGGCCAACCCAGGTCCACGTCCCAGACGCCGGTGCGCGGATCGGGCGGAAGCGGGTCCCCGCTGCCGCAGGCCCAGAGCACCAAACCCAGTCCCAAGACCCGCAGCCGCACACGGGCCCATTCGGCCGGGCTGCAGTCAGCTCAACCGGCGGGCCCGGGCGTGGTCGCCCTTGATACAGGTGAAACGCGCGGGCTTCAGAAGAAGCGGGGAGAGCCGGCGATCGGGGCACCGCCGCCGGCGTCCGTCGGGTCACGCACCGGCTCACCATAGAGATCCCGCAGCTGCTCGGGGGTGGAGCTCATGACCTCCTTGACATCTTTGTCGAACCGGACGTGGTCCGCGGCGATCTCCCGGAGCGCCACCACCGGCGCTTTGTTCTTTGCGTTTTCCACCAGGGGGGTGGCGCCCTTGAGGAGCTGCCGAGCCCGCTTGGTTGCCAACAGAACCAGCGCGAACCGGTTGTGCACGTTTTCGAGGCAGTCTTCGACGGTGACGCGTGCCATGAAGGAGCTCCGTAGCACGGGTCGGGGCCGTGGGGCGACCGTTCAGCCTCCGATCCGATGCATGCGGATGGTGTTGGTCCGCCCCGAAGTGCCCATGGGGGCCCCGAACACCAAGATCAGGGTGTCTCCGGTTTCCACCAAGCCCCGCTCGCACAACCGGGTCTCCACCTGTTCGACCATGCGCTCCACCGTGGAGCTGGGCTCGAGGCGGTCCGTTCGGACCCCCCAGGTTAGGCTCAACCGGCGCCGGGTGGTTTCGGATGTGCAAAAAGCCAGTATCGGGGCCCCCGGTCGGTACTTGCTCACCAACAGGGCGGTTCTTCCGTGCTCGGTGAAGCACACGATCAGGCGGGCGCAGACCCGGTCCGCCGCTTCGGTGGCCAGCGAAGCGGTGGCCTCGGTGAAGCTGGCGGTGCGCAGCTCGTAGCCGGGCTGACTCGGCCGCGGTGGCGGTTCGAGCTCGGTTTGCCGAATGACCCGAGCCATCATGTCCACGGCCTCCACCGGAAATTGGCCCACGGCCGTTTCCGCGCTCAGCAGCACCCCGTCGGCTCCCGCTGCCACGGCGCTGGCCACGTCGCTGGCCTCCGCTCGGGTGGGCCGGGGGCTGGTGACCATCGAATTCAACATCTGGGTGGCGATCACCGCCGGAACCCCGGCGCGGTTGGCCCGCCGCAGGACCTCGCGCTGCACCAGCGGCACCCGGGTGACCTCGAGTTGGGCCCCCAGATCGCCCCGGCGGACCATGACCGCATCGGACCGTCGCAAGATGCCATCCAGCCGCGCGAATGCCTCCGGCCGCTCGATCTTCGCCACCAGTCGCAGGTGGGGAGCCACCTCGTCCAAGACCTCCCGGGCTTGGAGCAGATCCTGGTCATCCGTCACCCAACCCAGAGCCACGTAGTCCGCCCCTTGGTCCGCGGCCATCTGAAGCAGCGGCCGGTCTTCGTCGGTGATCGGAGGTGCGGTGGCCGGAATGCCCGGGGAGTACAGGCCGGTCCGCTCCGAGATCGTGCCTCCGTGGACCACGCGGGCGATCACCGAATCCCGGGCGACGTGCCGCACCTGCAGTTCGACCACCCCGTCGTGCAAAAGCACCGGGTCCTGCACGGCCATGTTGTCGTGAAAGAACGAGCGGTGGACAGGGATCTCGCGGGCGTCGCCGGATTGGCCCGCATCCACCACGAATCGGACTTCCGCGTCGTCTTCCA
>DAPKRQ010000341.1:0-9499 GCA_031800475.1 Myxococcales bacterium LLY-WYZ-16_1 | reverse complement strand
GAGCCCGTCAGGTCCCGCCGAGCCCGTCAGGTCCCGCCGAGCCCGTCAGGTCC
Organism: Myxococcales bacterium LLY-WYZ-16_1; assembly: GCA_031800475.1. GTDB lineage: Bacteria > Myxococcota > Kuafuiibacteriia > Kuafuiibacteriales > Kuafuiibacteriaceae > Kuafuiihalomonas > Kuafuiihalomonas phototrophica. The sequence goes on along the minus strand of DAPKRQ010000341.1, from coordinate 9,446 downwards.
CGCCGAGCCCGTCAGGCCCCGCCGAGCCCGTCAGGCCATCAACCGCCCTTGCTGGCGTCACCCCGGGCAAAGATCGAGGCCACGTAATTGAGGACGTCGGTCGCGGACTCTTCGTTGTACCCGAAGTTCCGGATCATGCGCTCCTTCACGATGTCGATCTTCTTTTGGGTCTCTTTGTCGACCACGTTCGAGATCAACGACGACAGCTTGATCGAGTCCTTCTGGTCCTCGAAGAGCTTGGCCTCCAGGGCCTTGTGGAGCCGCTCGTTGGTCCGATAGTCGAAGGTCTTGCCCTCTATGGCGAGGGCACCGATGTAGTTCATGATCTCGCGCCGGAAGTCGTCCTTTCGCGACTCGGGGATGTCGATCTTCTCTTCGATCGACCGCATCATGCGCTCGTCCGGCTCCTCGTCCTGTCCGGTGTATTTGTTTTTCACCCGCTCCCGCTGCGTGTAGGCCTTCACGTTGTCGATGTAGTTGGCGCAGAGCTTCTGCACCGCCTCTTCGTCAGCGGAGATGGCTCGCTGGACCTCGTTCTTCACGATGTCTTCGTACTCCTGCTTTACCACGGCTATCAGCTCTCGGTACCGCTTTCGGTGCTCGTCGCTGGTGATCAAAGAGTGGTTGCGCAGCCCCGCTTCCAGCTCGTTGAGCAGCAGGAACGGATTCAGGTGTCCCTCTGACTTCTCCGAGACCAGCGCATTGGAAATTTTGTCTTGCACGTATCGCGGCGAGATTCCGTCCATGCCCTCCCGACCAGCTTCCTTGCGGAGTTCCTTGACGTTGTCTTCGGTGTAACCTGGAAGACTCTTTCCATTGTAAAGCTTTAGCTTCTGGAGCATCGTCAAGTTGTGCTTCTTCGGCTCCTCGAGCCGCGTCAACACCGCCCACATCGAAGCCATCTCGAGAGTATGGGGCGCGATGTGCTTCTTGATGCGCCGCGGGTTGTAGTCCTTCACGTAGATCTTGGTCTCCGCCTCCATCTTCGTGATGTAGGGGATGTCGATCTTCACGGTGCGGTCTCGGAGGGCCTCCATGAACTCGTTGTTCAGGAGCTTGTTGTACTCGGCCTCGTTGGTGTGGCCGATGATCACCTCATCGATGTCGGTCTGGGCGAACTTCTTTGGCTTGATCTTGTGCTCCTGAGAGGCGCTCAGCAGGTCGTACAAAAACGCCACATCGAGCTTCAAGACCTCGATGAACTCGATGATACCGCGGTTCGCGATGTTGAACTCACCGTCGAAGTTGAACGCCCTCGGGTCGGAGTCGCTGCCGAACTCCGCAATCTTGCGGTAGTTGATGTCTCCCGAGAGCTCGGTCGAGTCCTGGTTCTTTTCGTCCTTCGGCTGAAAGGTCCCGACGCCGACCCGGTCCTTTTCGGAGAGTGTGAGCCGTCGGACGGTGATGTGCTGCATCACCTTGGCCCAATCGCCGCCGTAGTGAAGCATCAGCTCCTTGAAGATGAAGCGTGAAGCCGGATCGAGCTCACCGGCGATCTGCAGCGGATATTTGAAGTTCTTGTACAGCCCGAGTTCCTCGAAGACCTTGGGCCGCCAGTCCTCCGGGATCAGCTTCAGCGGCTCTTCGTTCATCGGGCTTTTGAAGACGTTGGAGCCCGCGATGTGGGACAGGTTGTCGGGCAACCGCCACTCGAACGTATACAGGGCGCCCTCAGGGCTGCGCGAATACTGCTCGAGACCTCGCTTCAGCAGGCGCGCAATCGTCGACTTGCTGGAGCCCACCGGTCCGTGCAGCAGCAGCACCCGCTTTTCGGTGCCGTACCCGTAGGCAGCCGACTTGAACACGTTGACCAGCCGCATCAACGGAATGTCGAGCCCATAGATCGCGTCGCGCCCATCGTTGATTTCGTCTCGAAAGAACGGATACCGGACGAGCTTTTTGCGACTGTCGATGTATTCCTCGCGGCCGTGCGACTCGATCATGTCGTAGACCCGCTGGTACGCGGAGCGAACGACGTTCGGTTCTCGACGGACGATGTCGAGGTACTCGTCGAAAGAGCCTTCCCAGTTGAGCTGGCGATACCGCTCCATGTTCTGGAGCTTGGCGATCTCGGCCACGTTCAAAGTCATCGCGCGGGACGCTAGCGCGCTCTGTGCAGCGGCACAAAGGAATCAGGGGACAGATTCGGGTGCAGCTCGGTCCGCGGGCGAGGGATCCTCCGCCTGCGTCGGGGAATCGGCAGGTGCCATGACGGGCGGAGTCGGAACGGCCAACCGACGAAATCGCTCTCGGCGGCCCCGGACCGCTTCTCGGTGGCACAATCGGTCGGCGCAGTAGATCCGGCTTCCGTCCGGCTGCAGGACCAGGTGCCGGGCTTGCGAGTCCATCGGCCGGGCCACGGCCCGCAGGGCCTCGAGACCTGGGTTTACCTCGATGGGTCCCGGCTCGAACGGCCCCCGGCGGCGAACCGGTCCGTACAGGCTGAGGGGCGCTTCGCGGTCCTCGGGGACGGAGGGGGAACCGAGCACCCATCCCGACTCGCGCCGGGCGTGGAGCACGGCGGACAACAAGGCCCACTCGCGGCTGGGAACGGGGCTTTGCTGAATCTGGGCCGCCATCCACACCGCTTCACGAAGCTGGTCCGGCTCGGGGTCGGGGCCGAACAAGGGCCGAATCGCCTGCCGAAACCGGGAGACCATCCGCCGGACCAGGGCCTCGGGCGACATTCCCCGTGGCACCGCGTAGACGTCGGGAAACAGGTAGCCCTCCAGTCCCTCCGCCCCGAGGTCCAGCGCCCGGCTCAGCTGCGGGTCTTCCACGGCCTCGAGGAAGGCCTCGGGGTCGTCGAGCAGACCGGCCCGAGCCCAAACCCGGGCGGTCTTTCGGGCGTCGAGCCCCGGCGAAAAAGAGACCGTGTGCAGCACCACTTCGTGCCGCCGAACCCGGTCCAGGTGGTCGACGAAGCTGTCCGAGGCCGAAAACGCGTACTCGCCGGCCGGCAGTTCCATCGGCTGCAGGCCGTGCTCCACGAACAGGCTCAACAGGACGGAGCGCTCGCCCCAGCCCGCCCGGCGCAGGGCCGACAGCAGGGCCCGCGGTTCGAGCGGTTGCTCGAATCGAAGCACCCACTCGCTCTTCCGGGCCGGTAGGGGCTCTTCGAGGCGCGTCAGGATGCGGTTCCAGATCAGGATGCCCGCCACGGTGATGGCGAGGACCAAGCCGGCGAACCCGTAGCTCAGATGGCGCATCGGTCGGGCTCGGAGCCGGGCAGTCCGAGCACGGACAGCACCGGGTCTTCCGAGGCCTTTTTCCAAAACTCTTTGCGCGCGTAAAACAACCGGGTGCGCACGGTGGCGACGCTGCTTTGTACGATGCGCGCCACCTCTTCTTGGGGGATGCCCTGGAGGTCGTTCATCACGAACACGGCGCGCTTCTTGGGCGCCAGGCTGGCCAGGATGATCTCCACGCGGCGGATGGCCTCGGCGCGCTCGGGAGCCCAAGCCGGATCGGCGCGCACCGAGGAGTCGAGCAGGTCTTCGGGCATGGGACCAGCCCGGTAGTCCGCCGGCCGGCTCTTCTTGCGGCGGAGGTGGTGGTAGCCCACATGCAGCGCAACCCGCGTCACCCACGACGACAGCTTGGAGCGACCCTCGAAGGAGTTCAGGGAGCGATACACCTCCAAAAACGCGGTCTGAACCACGTCTTCGATCTCCGGATCGCCCGGCAGCAGATTGACCAGGACGCCATAGACCAAGGAGCGATAGGTCCGAAACAGATCGCGGAACGCGTGGGGATCCTGGGCCCGCCACCGGCACAGGAGGGCCTGACCGACCTCATCGCCGGGCGGGTCGTCCGCGGTCCGTGCACCCATCACATCCCAGTCTACTGAACTTCGCGGGCTTTGGGACCCCGGCCGTCGCCCGGCCCCCCCAGGCTGCGCGCTCACCGGGGCTGGTCATCCCCGGTGAGCTTGCGCATAGGCTCGGGCCATGCAGGCGATGGTGTTGGCCGCCGGCTTCGGGACCCGGCTGTGGCCCCTGACCGCAGCGTGCGCCAAACCGGCGGTTCCGTTTTTGGACCGTCCCCTGGTGGCTCGCCTGGTCGAACGGTTGAAGTCCCAAGGGTTCGACCGGGTCGTCGTCAATCTTCATCATCTTCCCCACAGCGTCACCCAGGCCCTCGTCGAGCATCCGGACGTGAAGTTCAGTCGGGAAGCCTCCATCCTCGGCACCGCGGGAGGCATCGCCCGAGCGCTTCGCATCGGCGCACTGCGGCGGGACGAACCGGTGCTGGTGGTGAACGGAAAGATCGAAACCGACGCGGATTTCGCGGACCTTCGGCGCGCCCACGACCGAGCCAACCACGGCGCCACCCTTCTGCTCACCCCAAACACGCGGCGGGAAGCCTTTCGGGAGGTTCACTTCGAGGGAGGTCGGGTGGTGGGATTCGGCGCGGGTCGACAACCCGAAGGGGCGGAGCCGTGGTGTTTCACCGGCGTGCACGTCCTCTCGGCGGATGTGGTGGCGGGTCTGCGACCCGAATTCAGCGACACGGTGCGGGACGTGTATCCCGCCCTGATGCAAGCCGGACGGCTGGGCGCTCACCTGCACCGGGGCCGATGGTGGGAGTTCTCCACACCCGAGCGCTACCTCGGCTTGCACCAACGGGCCTGGAGCACGTTCGCTGCAGCAGAACGGCCCGCGGACCGCTCGGTTTTCTGGGGCCCCCGCCCCATCGGGGTGCGAGCCACCGGGTGCATCGTGCTCGACCCCGAAGCGGTGCCAGCCGGCCAATATCGCGACGAAATCCTCGGTCGGGCCGATCGGGGCGATCCGGAGCTCGCGGCGGGTGCCCGCGTGGAGCAGGGCATCTTGCGCGTCCCGTTGGATCCACAGGCGGTGGAACGCGCTTCCCGCCCCGACCCGGCTTGACTCGAATTTCGAGTCCCTCGACAACCCTGCCGGTGAAGCTTCGCTACGCCGGCTTGACCCACGTGGGTATGAAGCGGGCGCACAACGAAGACAATCTGGCGCTCTTGCCCGACGAGAGTCTGTACATCGTGGCCGACGGCATGGGCGGTCACGCGTCGGGCGAGGTGGCAAGCCAGATGGCCGTCGAGACCATCGTCAACTTCTTCCGGATGACCACCCGGGACGAGGAAGTGACCTGGCCTTTCAAGGAAGAGCGCAACCTCCGCTACGACGAAAACCGGCTGGTCACGGCCATCAAGTTTTCGAATCAACGGATCTACGAAGCCGCCACGCACGAAACGCGACTGAAGGGCATGGGCACGACCATCGTCGCGGCCTTTTTCACCAAGGGTGGAGCTTACCTCGGCCACGTGGGCGACTCGCGTGGCTACCGGATTCGCCGGGGGCGAATGGAGCAGATCACGGACGACCATTCGCTGCTGAACGACTACATCAAAGCGAACAAGCTCACCGCCGAAGAGATCGAACACTTTCCTCACAAAAACGTCATCGTCCGAGCCCTGGGCATGAAGGACGTGGTGCAGGTCGACGTGAACCGCCTCGACCCGGAGGTGGGCGATCACTATCTGCTGTGCAGCGACGGACTATCGGGCATGGTCGATGACGAGACGATCCGAGATCTAACGCTGTCGGCCCCCGATCTGGAGACGGCCTGTCAGCGACTGGTCGACGCGGCGAACGAGGCCGGCGGTACCGACAACATCACCGTGGCCATCGTGAAGTTTTTGGGCGACTGAGCTCAGCCGGCCAGCTGTCCGAGCACGAAGCCCGCCATGAGCCCGGCTGCGAGGCCCAGGACCACCCAGGCCCACGGGACCCGCAGGGGCAACCGGTCGAGCCCGGCGCGCTCGGTGGAGCCACGGTCCGGGGCGGCGCGGTTCGAGCTCGGTGGGCCGAGTTCGGTGCGGTCCGGATCGACCTCCCAAGCTTCATCCGACTCGGCCGCCGCGTCGGCCCCGAACCGGGCCAGCCGAGGCGTACGGGCCAGGTGGCGGTCCGTTCCCGAAGTCTCTCGGGGCCACGCGCCTCGACCGAGGGCGCCGTCTTCTCGGCTGGGAGGCCAGTGAGGGTCGACGGCGGTGGCCGAAGACTGCCGGGGCAGCGGGAGGTCGAACGTAGCAACCTCCGACGGCTCTGCGGGCATCATGGTGGTCGGCCCTTCGTCGAGGTCCGACTCTTCTCCGTCGAAGGTCTCCATGATCCGAATGACCGCCACGTCGTCCCGGTCGACAGAGACCCCGGTCTCGACCTCGGAGTCCAACGCTTCGTCGAGGGGCGCGACCACCGGAGGAGGAATCGGCGCTGCGCGAGGGGCCGGCGGAGGCGGGAGCGCGACGCCTTCGCCAGCCCACACGTCGTTGTGTGTCTGTTCGCTGAAATCCGGGAGTTCGTCTTCCTCTTCCCCGGCGAAGTCTTCAGCGGCGACCGGCTCGGCGCCGAGGGCTTCGGCGAGCTTGTCGGAGGTGCGGTGCAGAGCCTCGTCAATCGCGCGTTTTCTCTCGGGAAGAACGCTCCCGAATCGGCGTTCGAGAAGCGACGCGATGCGGCCAGCCCCCTGCGTATATCGGATGGAATCCAAATAGTCTCGAAGCTCTTCCCCCATGGCGCGGGCAGTTTGATACCGCTGCGCCGCGTCCTTCGACAGCGCACGGGCGCAGATCGCTCCCAGACGAGGGTCCAGGCCGGGGACCACATCTTCGAGCCGCGGAGGTTCGCGGTCGAGGATGAGCGACGCCACGGCCTCGGGTGAATCGGCCCGATAGAGCCGGCGGCTGGCGAGGCACTCGAACAGCACGATGCCGAGCGAGAACACGTCGCTCCGCCGATCGACATCTGCTCCGGTAATCTGCTCGGGCGACATGTAGCTGAACTTGCCCTTGACGATGCCGGCGGTCGTAGCGGCTCGCCCGGTTTCGGCTTTGGCCACTCCGAAGTCGAGCAATTTGGTCTGTCCTTCGAAGGACAACATGATGTTCTGGGGCGACACGTCCCGGTGCACCAGGTTGTAAGGACGTCCGTCGGGGTCTTCGAGCTCGTGAGCGTGGTGCAGGCCCTCGCACGCGCAGGAGACGATCCAAGCCACGTCTTCGGGCGGCAGCGGAACTCGGGACTTGCTGACCGTGGTGAGCAGGTTCCACAGAGTCTCCCCGAAGATGTATTCCATCGAGATGAAGTAAATTCCGTTCACACGACCCAGGTCGAAAATCTGCACGCAGTTTGGATGGCTCAATCGGGCGGCCAAGCGCGCCTCGTCGAGGAACATCGCAACAAAGTCCGAGTCGTCCACCCGCTGCGGCAGCAAGGTCTTGATGCAAACCAGCTTGCTGAAACCCGCCGCCCCAGGCTGGCGGGCCAGATGAATGCGGGCGGCCCCCCCCGTCGCGAGCCGGCACAGCACCTCGTATTTGCCGAACTCGACCGGCTGCACCGGGAGCCTTTGGACCTCGAATCGGACGGGCTGTCAAAGACCCGCCAATTCCTCGAGCGCGCGGACCCGCAGATCGTGGACCAGCTTTTTCGACAGCTCGTCCATCGCCCGCCGGGCCGTCCATTGCACGGCACGGTCCGCGTCCCGGCGGACCTCTTCGTGCCGCACCTGGCGGGCTCCGATCGATGCCGGGCGGGGCTTCGTCTCGCGCAGCACGTAGGAGGCTTCGACCTCGACCCGAAAGCGATGGCGGTCCGGCTTCGGCCCATCCGTCGAGGCGTGCAGATGGGCCTGCAGGACTGCGGGTCCCGGTCCGGCTGCGACGGGGATGCCGGCCCGCTCGAGCCGGGCGGAAAGCATTTCGTTCAGCGGGGGCCTGCTCAGCCCCTCGAGCCGATCCCACACGAACCGAACCGGCGCCGAATCCACCGCGTCGTCCAACTCTGGCAAGTCCTTGCGCGCTTCGGACCAAAGCAAAGATCGCCACCGGGCCGGTCGGTTGCGGAGGGTCCGAAGGCGCTTCAGATAGCCTTCGGCCGAGTCGCCGTACTCCCGCTGCAGTGTCGCCCGGCGGTCGAGCTCCGCCAGATGCCGTGTCAGCCAGGCCCGGGCGGCTTCGGAGTCCGCGCCTCGGGCCTGGGCGACCTGCCCTTCGAGTGCACGGCGAGCGCCCGCGTAGTCGCCGGCGAGTTCGGCCCGAAACGCGAGCTCAGTGGCGCGGCGGGCGTCGTCGAGACCGAACGACGCCACGAGCACCCATGGGACGACCCAGCTTGTCACGGCGCCATGGTAGCCCGGGGTTTCGGGCCGGTGGTAAGGTCCGCCGCGATTTGAGACGCCTTCGTCCGCGAGGGTTCCGGCCGACCGCTTGGGCGCTGGCCGGAACGTTGCCCCTGCTCCCGGTGACACCTTCCGCCCTCCCCGCCGCGGCAGCCGCCCCGAAACCAGCGGGGTGGTTCCCGGCCCAGTCGCCCGGAACCGGTTCGACCCCATCCGGCGCGCAGGTGTTCGGGGTGGCGGCGGTCTCCACCGCCAAAGATCCGTCCGGGGAGCGAGCCGCCGGTCTGCTGCAAGCCGCGCTGCACCAAGTGCTCGATGAACGGGCCACCGCGAGGCGGGTGTCGGTGGCCGCGGCTTTCCGCTCCGAGGACGAATCGCCCTACCAAGACGTGCTCGATCGAGCCCGGGAGGCTTCCGCCGAGAGCCGGCGGGCCTACGACGACCTTCGGCTCGACGAAGCCATCGCCCGGGCGAGCCAAGCCATCGCCCTGTTCCAGGAGGGGGCCGCCGGACTTCGCCACATGGGTCGGCTGACGGACACCCTGGAGGTCTTGGCCTCGGCCCTGACGCTGCAGGGCTCGGCGGCCGAGGGAGTCGCCACCTTCGCGGAGTTGCTGACCATCGAGCCCGGGTATGCGCCCCGAGATCTGCCCCGACCGGTGGAGCAGGTGTTCGAACGGGCCCTGGACACCCTGCGCACCGCCGACAGCGGGGAGCTCGAGGTGTATTCCAATCCCCCCTACGCCCGGGTCTTCTTGGACGGGCGCTTCCAGGGCACGACCCCGTTGACCCTGCCGGCGGTGAACCCCGGAACCCACTACCTGCGGCTGGAAAAACTCGGACACCAGAGCTTCGGGAGCACGGTGAAGGTGGCCCGCAGCGGTCCGACCACCACCCAGACTCGGCTGTTGGACCTGTCCCGAGGCGGGGAACTCGCCGAGCTGCTGCGCCGGTGCCGCCGCCAGCTCCCGGAGCCGGGCATGGGTCCGGCCCTGCGAGAACTGGGACGACGAACCGCGGCCGACCGCCTGATCGTCAGCGCTGCGGCCCAAAGCGGCGAAGACATCACCTACGCGGCCTCGGTGTTCGACATGGGCTCGGGAGAGCGGATCGGGCTCGAAAGCCGCGTCCTGCCCGCCGACGCTCCCGACGCTTTCGAGCGCGCTCGGACGTTCGCCGCCCGACTGGCGGATCTGGCGACGGAGCCCGCCCCGGACGAAGAGACAAAAGCCGGCGGCACGCCTCCCGGGTCCCTGACCCCGACCCGAGCCGCGCTCACCGACACC
>DAPKRQ010000340.1:0-4470 GCA_031800475.1 Myxococcales bacterium LLY-WYZ-16_1 | reverse complement strand
GGCCATGACGGACCGCAACGCTCCGGGATCGCGCGGGTCTGAAAAAAGGAATCCAATGAATGGAACATTCATACCGGGTGTTCGGTCCGACCCGGGACTGCGAGAGATTTCACGGGTTTCGGCCGGTTCACGTCCCGCTACCGGGGCGTGACGGGGTCCCGGCCCACGGGCTTGGGCGGAGCGGGTCGACCTGGCAGCATCCGTCCCCGATGTGCGGTCGGTTTGCCTTGGCGGTCGCGCCGTCCGAGGTGCGCGAGCTCTTCGACGCGGAGTCGGTTCCCGCCAGCCCCGATCCAGCCCTCACCGACCGCCCCCGGTACAACGTGGCGCCGACCCAGCCGGTGCTCGTGGCTCGCAGACCCGGGACGGGTTCTCCGATGGAGCTCGCCTGGGCCACCTGGTCGTTTCTGCCCTTCGACCGCAAGGTGCTGATCAACGCCCGGGCCGAGACGGTCTTCGAGCGGTCGAGCTTCGGCCGGGCGGCCCGGGAGCGCCGGTGCCTGGTCCCTGCCAGTGGTTTTTTCGAGTGGAAAGCCGAGGGCAAAACCAAGCAGCCGCATTTCGTCGCTCCCGCCGAGGGAGGTCTGTGGACCTTTGGAGGCATCACCCAGACCTGGAGGGCGGCGGACGGCTCTGTTCACGAAGGGCTCGCCATCTTGACCTGTACCCCGAACCCGAAGGTTCGGACCTTGCACGACCGAATGCCCGTGATCCTGCCCCCGTCGGCCTGGAGGGTGTGGACCGATCCGAGCTGCCGCGATCCGTCGGTGCTGCGTCCGTGGCTGTCGCCCGTCCCACAGGACCAGGTGCAGGTGCGCCCCGTGTCGACCCGGGTGAACCGGGTGGCCAATGACGATCCGTCGATCCTCGACCCGCTTCGGCCTGCCACCGAACAGAGCGGACAGAGGAGCGCCTCGAAAACGCCGCGCCAGCTCGACTTCGACTGGTGAGGCAGCCCTCACTCCACGGTGACGCTCTTCGCCAGGTTGCGAGGCTGGTCCACGTCGGTGCCGCGCAGGTCCGCCACATGGTAGGCCAGCAGCTGCAGAGGCACCGTGGCCAGAATCGGGTCGAGCAGCAGAGAGTTTTTCGGGATCGGAAACACGTCGTCGGCGAGCTCGGCGATCTGCGAATCGCCTTCCGCTCCGATGATGATCAGCTTTCCGTCCCTGGCTCGAACTTCCTGCAGGTTGGCCACGACCTTGTCATAGGTGGGCCCCGGGGTGGCGGTGGCGACCACCGGCATGTGCTCGTCGATCAGCGCGATGGGGCCGTGCTTCATCTCGCCGGCCGAGTAGCCCTCGGCGTGGATGTACGAGATTTCCTTGAGCTTCAAAGCGCCTTCCAGGGCGATCGGGTACATCGGACCCCGTCCCAGGTAGAGGAAGTCGCGGGCCTTCGCATAGCGCCGGGCGATGGTGATCAGGCTCGCCTCTCGGTTCAGGATCGACTCGATCTGGCCCGGGATTTCGCGAAGCCGATCCAGCACCTCCATGGCCTTTTCCTTGGACAGGGTGTTTCGCTGCCGGCCGAAGAACAGGCCCATCAGGGCCAGGGCCACCAGTTGGGAGGTGAAGGCCTTGGTCGAGGCGACGCCGATCTCGGGACCCGCATGGGTGTACAAGGTTCCGCCAGAGCCCACGCACTCCCGGGCGATCGACGATTCGATCACGTTGCAGATCGAAAACACGGTGGCCCCCAAGGACCGGGCCTCCTTCAGGGCCGCCAGGGTGTCGGCCGTCTCGCCGGACTGAGACAGGGCGAGCAGACCCACCCGTTCGTCCACCACCGGCTGCCGGTAGCGAAACTCGCTAGCCAGGTCGACCTCGACCGGGATCCGCGCCAGGGCCTCCACCATGAATTTTCCGACCAGCGCTGCGTGGTAGCTGGTCCCGCACGCGACGAACACCAGCCGTTCGAGCCGGGCCGGGTCCTCCAGGGCCATGCCGTCCAGGTGGGCCGTGGCGTCTTCGAGCACCACCCGACCCCGCAGGGTGTCGGCGATGGCCGTGGGCTGCTCGAAGATTTCCTTGTGCATGAAGTGACGATGCCCGCCCTTTTCGGCTTGCACGGGCGACCAGTCGATGACTTTGCGCTCGGCCTTGACCTCAGTGCCGTCGAGGGTGGTGATCTCGGCTCCTTCCCGCCGCACCACCGCCATCTCGCCATCTTTCAAAAAGACGAAGTCGCGGGTGTAGGCGAGGCTGGCCGGGATGTCCGACGCGATGAACTTCTCCCCTTCGCCCCAGCCGATCACGATGGGGGAGGCGTTCTTGGCCGTGACCAGGGTGTCCGGGTCGCGCTCGGACAGGATCAAAAAAGCGTAGGCTCCTTGCACTTCTTCCAGGGCCCGGCGGACTGCCGTCGGAAGGTCTGGTGTTTCGTTTCGATGGCGTGACACCAAGTGGGCCATGATCTCGGTATCGGTTTCGCTCGAAAATCTTCGGCCTTCGGCCTCGAGGCTGCGCCGGAGCTTCAGGTGGTTTTCGATGATCCCGTTGTGCACCACCGTGATCCCGTCGACCGAATGGGGGTGAGCGTTTTCCTCCGACGGGCGACCGTGGGTCGCCCACCGGGTGTGGCCGATGCCCACCGTGCCGCGGACCGGGCGGTCTGCCAGCACCCGATCCAGGTTCCGCAGCTTGCCGACGGCCCGGCGGATCTCGGTCTTGCCTCCCTCCAGGATCGCCACGCCGGCCGAGTCGTAGCCCCGGTATTCGAGCTTCCGCAGCCCGTCCATCAACACTTCGGCCGCGTCTCGGCCGCCCAGGTAGCCCACGATGCCGCACATGGGTGTCAGTCCTTTCCTCGTTGGGCCCGCTTTTGCGCCGCTTCGCGCACGGCCCGGGCCCGTTCGGGCTTGACGGTCTGGCGTGCCCGACCGAAGGCCAGCCCATCGTCGGGGACCGGGTCGGTGAGGGCGCTGCCGGCGGCCACGTAGGCCCCGGTTCCGATGTCCAGGGGTGCCACCAAGGTGGCGTTGGATCCGACGAACGCTCCGTCGCCGATCCGGGTCGGGTACTTGCCGAAACCGTCGTAGTTGCAGGTGATGGTGCCGGCGCCGATGTTGGCGCCGCGGCCCACCTGGGCGTCGCCCAAGTAGCTCAGGTGGTTGGCCTTGGCGCCCGGGCCCAAGGTGGTTTTCTTCAGCTCGACGAAGTTTCCGACCCGGGCCTCGGGTTGTAGCACCGTGCCGGGTCGCAGACGGGCGAACGGGCCTGCCACCGACCCGGTCCGCAAGGTGGCGCCTTCGACCACGGTGTAGGGGTGGATCGTCACGCCGTCTTCGATTTCCGCGTCCTCGAGCACCGAGCCCACGTCCACGCGGCAGCCCGCTCCCAGGGTGCTGGCTCCACGGATCGTGACCCGAGGCTCGATCACGGTGTCCGGACCGATGATCACGCCCGGGTCGATGCGCACCGAAGCCGGGTCGTTCACGGTCACGCCCTGGACCTGGTGCCGTCGGACCTCCCGGGAGTAGACGATCCGCTCGGCCTCGGCGAGCTCCGTGCGATCATTGACGCCGCGGATCTCGGTGGGGTCGTCGACGCGCAGGGCCTCTGCTTCGCCCCGCCGAGCCGCGGTCTCGACCACGTCGGTCAGGTAGAGCTCACCTTGGGCGTTGTCCGTTTCCAGGCCCGCCACGGCCTCCCGCAAAAACCCCAGGTCCACCCAGTAGGTCCCCGCGTTGACTTCCCGGATCGCCCGCTCGCCCTCGGTGGCGTCCTTCTCTTCCACGATCCGCTGGACCCGTCCGTCGGCGTCGCGCACCACCCGGCCGTAGCCCCGGGGCTCGGGCACCTCGGCGGTCAAAAATCGCACCGTGGTCCCCCCGTTCACCAGCCGGTCCACGGTCTGTTGGCGGAGCAAGGGCGCGTCGGCCGACAAGATCAGGACCCGGCCCTCGGTCTGGGGCGGCAGGGCCTGCAGGCCGATCCGGGCAGCGTGGCCGGTGCCCCGCTGCTCGGTCTGAAGCGCAAAACGGCAAACGTTCGGGAAGACCGCCTCGACGGTGGCCTGCACCGCTTCGGCCCCGTGCCCCACCACCACCACCACGGCATCCAGCCCGGCCTGACGAGCCCGCTCGACCGCGGTCTGGACCATGGGCTGGCCCGCCACGGGGTGCAGCACTTTCGGAATACGGCTCTTGAGCCGGGTGCCTTTGCCGGCAGCCAGCACGATGGCGGCGCGCATGGACCGACGGTGCCCCACCTCGAGCCCGAATGACAGCCGCAACGAGCGGCCCGGCCTTGGGTCCCCGAGCAGGGAAACTTGTGTCGAGGACCCAGGTGACTAGGTTGGGGGCGCGCCGCTCCGGGCGGCGCCGGATCTGAGGAACCTTGGGCGTCGGGGCGGGCTTGGAATGCGGGCGCAGGGACCCGTGCGGTCGGGCGTCGGGCGGCCGCGCCGAGGGCCACCGATGCCGGCGGCCGAAGCCGGGTCTCGGGCGCCGCCAACTCGCCGTGCTCG
>DAPKRQ010000339.1:0-12139 GCA_031800475.1 Myxococcales bacterium LLY-WYZ-16_1 | reverse complement strand
GGCTGGTGAATCGACGCACGATCGACCGATGCTCATCCTGAACTGCACCCACCCCATGGCCCCGACACGCCCCCATTCGACGGTCTGCTCCTTGGTCCCTGCCGTGGGTCTCGCCACGGGGCCGGCTCGTTTTCATCCGGCTCGCTTCCATGGGGCTCGCTGTCGCGCGAGCTGGCCCCTCGGGGCGCTCGGCCCCGGTTGATGAAAGGCGGACGTTGACCGACGGCGGAGGCTCCAACTCCTCCGAGCCCCTGACCGCGTGGTTGCGCGCTTGGCGCGACGGCCACGAGACGGCGGGCGAGAAGCTGATGGCCGCCGTGCAGGAGGAACTGCAGCGGCTGGCCCGGTCGGCCCTTCGCCGAGAGCGGCCCGGCCATACTCTGGAGACGGCGGGCCTGGTGAACGAGGCGTTCCTGCGCCTGGTGGAGGCCGACGTGGCTTGGGAGGACCGAAGACACTTCTACGTGCTGGCGGCTCGAACCATGCGCCGGGTGCTGGTGGACCACGCCCGGGCGGCCCGGCGGAACAAGCGAGGGGGCTCCGAGGGGCCGGCGCGGTTGGACCCCGACGGGCCGGAGCCGGCGGCTCCCCAGCGGGCCCCGGACCTGGTGGCCTTGGACGATGCCCTGCGCGACCTGGCGGCGCGCGACCCCCGCAAAGCGCGGATCGTGGAGCTGCACTACTTCGGGGGGCTGTCCTATGAAGAAGTGGCGGAGGTCCTCGACAAGAGCCCGGCCACGATCCACCGGGATCTGAGGTTCGCCCGGGCCTGGCTTCGGGCGCAGCTGGGCGACTGAAGGAGACCGGTATGCCGACGGGCTGGGAGCGGGTGCAGGCGCTGTTCGATGCAGTGGTGGAGCTGCCCGAACCGGAGCGGCAGCAGCGCCTGGACGAAGCCGGGGGGGCCGACCCGTCCCTCGAAGCCGAGGTCCGTCGCCTGCTCCGGGCCGACGCTGGGACCGGTGACGCCCTGGCGGATGCGGTGGACGACGCGGTCCGGTCGCTCGGCGCCCGAGAGCGGAGCGGGCAGGTTTTTGGGCCCTACCGCATCCTGCAGGAACTCGGCCGCGGCGGGATGGGTCAGGTCTTCGCCGCCGAACGGGTCGACGGGGCCTACCAGGCCCGGGTCGCCATCAAGTTCTCCACCGGATGGTCCGGGCCCGATGCCCACCGGCGCTTCGAGGCGGAGCGCAGGGTGTTGGCCCAGCTCGAGCATCCCAACATCGCCCGCCTGTTGGACGCGGGTACGGGCGCCGATGGCGTGCCGTTCGTGGTGATGGAACTCGTCGAGGGCCGCCCGATCTGCGCGTGGGCCGAGGGGCGCAGCCTGTCCGAACGGCTCGACGTGTTCGAACAGGTGTGTGCGGCCGTGGACTTCGCCCACCGAAACCTGGTGGTGCACCGGGATCTGAAGCCGGCGAACGTGCTGGTGACCCGAGACGGTGTGCCCAAGCTGTTGGATTTTGGCATCGGCAAGCGGCTCGATGGCGCCGAGCCGGCGGTCACCCAGTCTGGTCTGGCGCCCTTGACCCTTTCCTACGCCGCCCCCGAGCAGGTCGAGGGGGGCCCGATCACCGTGGCGACCGACGTACACGGACTCGGACTGCTGCTGTACGAGTTGTTGACCGGCGAGCGGGCCTTCGACCTGGCCGATGCCGGTCCCCTCGAAGCCGCCCGCCGCATCGGTCGGGTAGAGCCAGCTGCACCGAGCAGTCGTTTCGAACGAAGCTCTCCCGAGCACCGGCGGCTGAAAGGGGATCTCGACGTCCTGGTGGCGAAGGCCCTTCGCAAGGACCCGAGTGCCCGGTACGCCTCGGTGGGCAGGCTCTTGGATGATCTTCGGCGGCACCGGGCGGGCTTGCCGATCGGGGCCCGCCCGCCGACCCTCGGGGTGCGGGTCGGGAAGTTCCTGGCCCGTCACCGAGCGGCCAGCAGTGCGGCCGCGGTGGCCTTGGTGACCTTGCTGGCTTCGGCGGCGGCGCTTTGGGTTCAGAACCGTCAGATCCGAGCGGAGCGGGACCGGGCCTTGGTCGCCCGGGCCGACGCGGAGCAGGCGGCGGACTTCGCCATCGAACTGTTTCGGCTGGCGGATCCGTCAGAGGCATCGGGCCGAGAGGTGACGGCCCGAGAGCTCCTGGACCGGGCCGTGGGTCGGCTTCGAACGGACGAGCCCGGCGAATCCGAACGGGACGGGCAGGCCCCGCCATCCTCGCCGCGCATCTCGGACCCTGCCACGCGGGCTCGCATGATGGAGGTGGCAGGGCGGGCCTACCAAAACCTGGGCAGGTGGGAGGAGGCGCGCCGTCTGTACGAGGAGGCCCTCGAGATCCGCCGAACCCACTTCGGATCCGACAGTCTCGAAGTGGCCCGTTCGCTTCAGCGGCTTGGCGCACTGAACGGCTCTCTTTCCGAGAACGAAGTCGGCCGGGCCCGCCTTCGTGAGGCACTCGCCCTGGCGCAAGGGCCCGGCCCATCCGATCCCGAGGTGGCCGGGGACGCGCTGGAGGCCCTCGGGAACTTGGAAAGCGAGGCGGGGAATTTGGAGGCGGCCGAAGCGGCCCTGCGGCGCGCCCTGGCTCGGGCGAAAGATCCCTACGCCCTCGGGCGCCGGCAGATCGCCCTGGGGGCCGTATTGCGCCGGGCCGGGGCGTTCGAAGAAGCCGAAAGTCTGCTCCGCGAAGGCGTCGATAGGGTGCGCCGGCTGCGGGGCAGCGGGCACCTGGAAGTGGGGCACGCCCTCAATCACTTGGCTCGGCTGCTGGTGCTGACGGGGCGGCCGAAAGCCGCCTTGCCCGTGGCTCGGGAGGGGCACGCCATTCGAGAGAAGGTCTTCGGCGAGACCCACATCGAGACCGGAGCGAGCCTGGGGGTGCTCGCGGGAATCTGGACCGAGCTCGGCCGGCACGAGCGGGCGCTCGAAGCCCGTCGAGAAGTCCAGCGCATCCTCGGGCAGACCCTGGGGGAGGCCCATCCTTACGCAGCCGCGGCGATGTATTCGGTCGGGCAGGCCCAACGGGCCCTCGGGCGGCTCGAGGAGGCCCAGGCGACCCTCGGCCGGGCCTTGGAGCGACATCGAAAGCTGTGGGGCTCGGAGCACCCGAACACCGCCCGGCCGCTGTTGGCCCTGGGCGAGCTCGAACTCGAGCTCGGTCGGCTCGACGCGGCGCGGAGCCACCTGGAAGAAGCGGTCGAGATCCGGCGGGCTCGGCTGCCCGAGGGCCACTGGCGCACGGCCCGCGCCGAGCTCGGTCTGGCCCGGTGCTTGGGGCAGGCCGGGGAGCGGGCACGAGCGGCCGCCTTGGCCCGGCGGAGCGTGCAGGTGCTCGAGGCCGAGTTCGGTCCGGAAGATCGGCGAAGTCGGGAGGCTGTCCAGGTCCTTCGGGCGGTCCACAAACCCTCCGATGGGCCCCGCACCGGCGGAGGCGAACCTTGAAGTCCAGCGGCGGAGGCGAACCTTGAAGTCCAGCGGTTCGGCCCCCGACGAGGCCGCTTCCGCCGTGGCCGAGGACGGCCAGCCGTGCCACGTCCCCGACCGAGAGGCCCCCATGGAGCAGGCGGACGTTACGGTGATCACGGCCCTGTACAACGGGGAGGCCTTCTTGGAAGCGGCAATCCAGTCCGTGGCGGAGCAGCGGCTGCGTCCAAAACGGCACCTGGTGATCGACGATGCCTCGACCGACGGATCCTTGGCCTTGGCCCGCCGGTTGGCCCAGCGGTTCGAGGGCGTCGAGGTGATCGCGCATCCGGTCAACCGGGGCTATCCGGCCACCCTCAACACCGGCATCGCTGCCGCGGACACGGCCTACGTGGCGATCCTCGACTGCGACGACCTGGCGTTGCCCGATTGGCTGCATACGCTGGTGCCGATCCTCGAGACCGATCCGAGCTTGGGCGGAGCCGGGGGCGGCTGCGAGATCGTGACCGAAGAAGGCGAGCCGACCGGAGGTTTCAGCGTACCCGACCCGGACCCGGGGCGGCTGGGCCGGGGCGCCAATCCGTTCACCCACTCCAGCACCGTGTGGCGCCGGGAGGCCTTGGAATCGGTGGGGGGCTACGACGGGACGATGCACGGCTTCGAGGACACGGAGCTGTTCGGCCGGATCGCCGTGGCCTGGGGCCTGTGCCATGCCGGTCGGGTGCTGGCGCGCTACCGCCAGCGCCGGGGGTCGAACACCAGCCAGACCCGGGCCCTGTGGCCGCGCCTTCGCCGGGCGCTGCGAACGCGCCACGCGCTGGTGCAGTCCGGCCTGGCCCTGCAACAAGCCCACGCCCACGTCCTGCCAGAACTCGAAGCCCTGCGAAGCGCCGCACGCCGAGGCCGGTCCGCGGACAGCGAGGGCGTTTACGCCTACACCCTGGCCCGGGCCTTCGAGCGAGGCGGACGCTTCGGGCAGGCCGCTCGGCACTACCGAGTGGCTGCGCTGCGGGGCGTGAAGCCCCTGGTCAGCGGGCTCGGCTGGCTTCGGTGCGGGGCGAGGGCGGTCTGGAACGCTCTGCGGGGCCCCGGGCCCGCACGCGACGGATCGGACGGAGAAACAGACCGGGGCTGAGCCCGCTCGACCCGGGGGCGCCTCGGGGTCTGTCCGGCCGCGCGCAGGCAGCTCACCACGTCTACGGCCTGCCACACCCAAACGGAAGTCCCGGAACTTCAGCCTAAAGAAGTCGGGCGTACAGCCTTTCGTAGGTCTGGGCGATCACGTCGATGTGGAAGGCAGTTCGCACCCGCTCCCGGGCAGCCACACCCAGGGCGTTCAGCCGGTCTGGGGCGTCCGCCCAGGCGTCGAGCGCCTGGGCCCAGGCATCCGGCTCCAGGGGGACCGCCCTGCCTTCCCGTTCGGGACGGACCAGGGCGGTCAGCTCGGGCACGTCCGCCACCAGCGACGGCAGCCCGTGGGCCATGGCTTCCAAGAGGGCATTGGGCATGCCTTCGGAGGCGGAAGGAAAGGCGAAGACGTCGGCGGCCTGCAGCAGGGCGTCCACCCCGTCGAGTCGACCCAGGAAGCAGACCCGTTCGGACGCACCCAGCTGGGCCGCAACCTGCCGGCAGCGGGCGAGCTGGGCCCCGTCTCCCGCCAGCACCAGCCAGCAACGGTCCCGGCATCGGGCCTTCGCAAAGGCCCGGATCAAAAGCTCCTGGTTCTTGCCTCGGTGAAAGTTCGCCACGTTGGCCACGATCCACCCGTCTTCGGGCAGGCCCAGGGCTGCCCGAGAGCAGGTCGACGCCGGGTCGGGCAGCTCGACGCCGTTCGGCACCACCTCGACCGCACCGAATCGAGGTACCTCCTGCAGCGCCTCCGCGAAGGCCGGGTTGTTGGTCACGTGGAGGGAGGCAGCTCCGTGCAGCCGTCGGGCGAGCCAGGCCGGTACATGTGTCGACCGGCGCAGGACCCGGTACTCCCGATCGCTGGCGTGCTTGAGCACCATCGGCACGCCGCCCCGGCGCGTATTGAGGGCCGTCGGCAGGCTGCTCGGGTCGAAGGCACCGTGCACGTGCCACAGGTCGAAATCCCGTCCCTCGCTGCGCAGCCACCGGTGCAGCGCCGGCAAGAAGCGACCCCACAGGATCCGCCACCGGCCGCGGCCCTCGGTCCACCCCGGGATTCGTTTGAGAGGAAGACCGTCGTAGATCGCGTCGGTCGGTTCGGCCTCCGTTCCCGCGGTCACGTGCAGCACCTCGTGCCCTCGCCTGCGCAGAGCCAGACCGAGCCGGAAGGCCTGACGCTCCGCACCGCCCCATCGGGGCCCGAAGCCGTAGCTGAACGTGGCGATCCGCACCGGTCTACCGAGCCTCGGCCGTCGATTCGTCCACGTACAGCTCGGCTTTGCCGGTCCGGTTGCGGGCCACCTCGTCCACGGTTCGCACTTCGAGCCGGACCTGGGGACCCACGTGCGGCTTCAAGCCCGCTTCCAGGGCCCGAAGCCGCTCGGGAGCCAAAGGCGGATCGGCTCGGACGTCGAGCCGCAGGGCGTCGGGTCCGGTCCGAACCAGCTGCCACTGCAGCACGTCCGACGCATGTCGAAGGCTCAAGCTGAACAGGCTCAAGCTGAGCTTTTGACCGCACGCCAGCTCCACCAGGCCCCGGTCCCGCCCCACCGTGAGCTGCATGCCCGGCAAGGGTTGGTCCCCGGGGACCGCGCCCAACCAGATGCCGCCGTCGTGGGTCCGGTACCGAAGGAGGGGCATGACCGGATTGCGAAAGGGCGTGATCAAGATGGAACCCGACTCCCCCTCCACGTTGACCCCCTGGGCCGAAACCACTTCCAGGTGCACCGCGGGCAGCATTACGTGCAGGAGCTTCGACGGCCCCTCCGCGGCGAGCAGCCCCGCCTCCCGGTTTCCGTACCGATCGAACACGGGCGCCCCCAAGGCTTCTTCGAGCCGGGCCCGCTGCTCGGGAAGCAGGATCTCGGCGGCCGAGAGCACCGCCTTCGGGCGATGCCGCAGGGGTCCGGCGGCGTCCAGGTGACGGGCAAATTCCAAGAGGATGCTGCGGTACCCACGAATCAGATGGGGTCGGGTCCGTTCGATGATCCGTCGGACGTGATCGAGGGTCTGCGGATCCGTGCGGTGGCAGCCCAAGACCAGGGTTCCGCCGCGCAGCCGAAACTGCAGCTGGCGGGCCCAAGGCACCGACCGCGGGACGTCCCGGGGCGCGCCCCACAGGACGACGGTTCGGCGTCCGAGACCGCCTCCGACCCACCCGGCGGTCAGGTGGTCCAAGGCGGCGGAGAAGGCCCGATGGGAGCGGCAGCGGTAAAAAGGCGTCGGGACGCCGGTCGAGCCGCCGGTGCTGTCCTTCAGGGGGGGCTCGGGGGGCCTCGGGTGGAGCAAACGGTCCAGGTTGGATTTGAGTTCGTGGCGTTCGAGGACCGGAAGCTTTCCGTAGTCCGCCAGGTCGAAGTGCTCCGGCAGGCCCCGAAGCCGCCGGGCGTACAAGGGAATGTCGCGCGCCAAGGCCACTGTGGCCCGCAGCTGCCGCAGGTGCGCGTCCTCGACCGCGGCGCGGCCCCGCCGAAGCAGGGCCTGCACCTCGGCATGAAAAGCTCGGACCGAGGACCGCACGACCGGATCGAAAGGACCGGCGCGTGGGTCTCGGTCAACCGGTTTCGGGGCCCTGATGCAGGCGCGCGGCGCTTGTGATTGGGGGGCGAAGCGTGCAAGGGCGGGCAGGTGGCAGGTTTCGCGCCGCCGTTCTCTGCCGACGGAGTCCGGGTGGGCCTTTTGGGATGGCCCCGGTTCTTGGATGGGTCGGCGTTTCAGGTGGCATCCATGGCGGAGCTCACTCGGCAGCTGGTGCGCCGCCTTCGGCCGACCTTGCTCCGCAGCGCCACCGAGCTGTGGTACAAGCGCAAGAGCCTCGACGTTTTGTTGTCGTTCGAGCCGGGGTGGAGCGCTCCCAAAATCTCGAGTGCGTACGGCCTTCCCTACGCGATTCGCTGTTCGGATCCCCACAACAAGGTCGATTGGCTCGAATCCTACGTGGCGCGGACCCAGGTCTCGGTCATCCTGAGTCCATATCCAGAATCGATGGCGCATCATTTCCCGCGGCTCGCCGAGCGGGTGATCGATTTTCCGTGGTCGGTCCCCGAGAACTGGATCCATTCGGGAGACATCCTGGTCCACGGCACGGGGATCGCGATTCAAGGCGCCTCGGGCCATCCGCTCTACGCGCTTCGAGACTGGTGTCGTCGATTCGACTTCATCCGAGACCACCGGGTTGGAGGATCCTTCAATCTGGCTCATCGGGAACATGAGTACTTTCGATGGATGTCCCGCCAGGACGCGTTCGTCGTGGCCACTTCGGAGCAACATCCGTGGAGCCTTCACGCCGTCGCGAAATTCGTGGAGGTGCCCGCAGCTGGGTGCTTGCTGATCGCCCAAGATTCACCGCGAGTTCGGGCTCTGGGATTCGACGAGTCCAACGCGGTCCTGTTCCGTCGGGACGACTTCGAGGCCCAGTGCCGCCGCGTTCTCGAGGCTCCGAGCGCGTACCTGGAGCACCGAAGGCGCGGGCGCGATCTGGTACGGGCCCGTTTCACCACCGAGCACCGGGTCGATCAGCTGAAGGAGTTGGCGAACGCCCTCGCGCGGGCGTGAGCTTGCTCCTTTCGGGCAAAGCATGTCACTCCCAGCCCGATGAGGCGGTCACCCGGAAGCCCGGCTCGGCCCGCGTCGACCGGGCCTGCGGGTCAGCGGGATCCCGGCGGTTCGCCGTCGGAGCTCGGCCTTCTCAGACGGGTGTGGGGTCTGCTCGCGCCCGGGCTGCGGCGTCGGGTGATCTGGCTGGTGCCGCTCCTCCTGCTCGGGTCCGTATTCGAGCTCTTGGGCATCTCTGCCATCTATCCGGTGCTCTTGCTGATTCTGACGCCCGATTGGACCGAGGAGCTCCCCCAGTTGGTCGGGGTTGCTCGTGGCCTGGGTCTGGACCCGGTCGAAGCGCCCGAGCGATTTCGGTCTGTGGTCCTGCTCGCCGTGGCCGGGGTTTTCGCCGGACGGACTGCATATCTGGTTTGGCTCAAGTTCTGGATTCCTGATCTCTTGGGAAGAATCCGGCTGGCTTTGGCCACTCTGATGCTCGAGCGCTATCTGGGAGCCGCGTTTTCGGAGGCGCGGGACCGCACGACGGCCCGCATGCAGCACTTGGTGTCTCACCAGACCTACATGATCACCTTCGAGTACCTCTATGCCATTGCGGAGATCGCTTCGGCCGGAGCCCTGGCGTTGGGGGTGTTCTCGGGACTGCTGTGGCTGGACCCGACGCTGGTTTGGGCAGGTGGTGTGGTGCTGGGAGTGGTTGCGCTCTTGGTCTGGTCGATCGTCGGTCCGGTCTCTCGGCGCCTCGGTGACCGCTACCGGTTGGGATCGGAGCGCATGCTTTTCGAGATTACGCAGACCGTGGGCGCCATTCGAGAGACCAAGCTGATGCAGCGGGGCCCCTTCTTTTTGGAGCGTTTTCGGGAGCCGGGGGCTCGAGTGACTTTCGCCATGGCGCGGCAGTACGGTCTGGGCGGTGTCCCCTCCATGGTGATCGAAACCTCACTGGCCTTGGTGGGAATCGGCGCTTTGGCCTTCGTCGACGTGGAACCGAACGCCATGGGAGGGCTGTTGGCCCGGGTTGGCATGTTGGTGGTCGCGGTCCTCCGGTTCGTTCCGTTCGTGAATCGGATCCTGCGCTCTCGAGGGCGAATCACCTACGCGGAGACATCGGTCCGAACCTTTTTGCACGAGCTGGACCAGCTCGCTGCTTCCACCGAGCCCATCGTTCCCACCCCCGAGTCCGAGCGCCTCCGCCTCGAAGATCGGATCGAGTGTCGTGACCTGTGCTTTGCGTATCGGGCGGGTACCCCCGTGCTCGACCGGATCGACCTGATCCTACCTCGGGGAGAACTGGTGGCGTTCGTCGGTGCCTCGGGCGCCGGAAAGTCGACCTTGGTCGACCTACTCTGCGGGCTGCTGCGGCCCACGTCCGGTCAGATCCTGGTCGATGGACGAGACCTGCGGGGGCGGGAGCCTCGGTGGTGGCCGAGCGTGAGCTACGTGCAGCAGACGCCCTTTCTCTTGGACGGAACCCTCGAAGAGAATGTGGCATTCGGTGTACCGCCCGACGACATCGACCGGGACCGGGTTCGGCAGGTGCTGGACCGCGTACGTCTGTCCGACCTGGTCGATTGTCATCCGCAGGGGTTGGCGCAGCCCGTTGGAGAGCGCGGGGGACGTCTTTCCGGGGGCCAGCGCCAGCGGATCGGGATCGCACGGGCGTTGTATCAGCAGGCCGATGTGTTGATCTTCGACGAAGCCACCGCAAACCTAGATGCCGAAACCGAGGGCGCGATTTCCGAGATCCTCCACGCGTTGAGGGGTGAGCGGACGGTGTGGGTCATCGCTCACCGACTCCATTCGGTGCAGCGAATGGATCGGGTCGTCTTCATGGAGGCAGGCCGGATCGCCGCACAGGGAGCCTTCGGCGAATTGGTTCGGATCTCACCCGCCTTCGCGCGAATGACTCGAGCCCAAGCCATCGAGACGCCGGTGCCTTGAAGCAGCGGCGTCTGGCGCCCAGTCTCCCGCGCGGCTCGAGGCCCGTCCCCCAGGGGGCTTCGTGCGCATCAGGTCAAGATGGGCAACAGTTCGTCGGCGTTGCGCAGGACCACGTCGGGATAGGCGGCGGCGTGCTCCACGTACGAAGGGCCATAGCCGGTCTCGCCCGGCGCCCGGTATTCCGAAGGCTGAACACCCATGGATTGGAGCACGTTTGCGAGCCACTGCCGCAGGTCGAGACCTGGGCGCACCTTCTTCTGCTGAGCGTTCGAGCGCCACCATCCCCGCCGGTCCAAGATGGCTTCGTTGTCGTGGTTGCGAAAGTCCACGTAGTTGCCAGTTTGAAAGAAACCAGCCGCGCTTCCTGCCGTGACGATCGGGCTCGAATAGGGAAAATGCGTCAAGAAGCCGCACTCGTCGCTCCACATGACCAGCGAGCGGTCCAAGAAGGTCTCTCCGGAGTCCTCCTCGACGTCGAGCGTCCTGGCGATCCGGCAGAAGATCTTTTCGAAGATGACCTGCTTGGAGGCCACCATGCGTGCGTGGGCCGCAGAGCTTCCCAGGGCCTCGTGCGCCACGTCCTGGTGCCAGCTTCCGGTGAAGTCCGTGAAGGTGCTCCGTTCATCGCTGCGGAAGTTCATGACACCGATGCGGGTCGAGCCGCACAGGATTCCGGTCACCAGCGCGTCGGCGAAGGTCTCCCAGTAGTCGATCTGCTTTTGCAGCTCGCCGAGGCCGGGGCGGTCTGGCGTGCTGGTGATGGCGCGCAGGTCCTGGCACTGGTTCGCCGAAGCCCGTTCTTCTGCTTCGCGCTGGGTCTGCAGCTTTCGCTCCAGCTCGAGCAACCGCTCCATGTGGGCGTCGAGGCGCTGCCGATCGGCTGCAGTGATCTGGCGGGCGGGGCCGAAGGCTCCGTCCCGAACCCGGCGATACGAGTCGAGGATCCGGTCCACAACCAGGGGTCGGTCCACGGCCGGGCCGTCCCCTGCCGGTGCGGTCCACAGGTCATCGAAGAGCGTGTGGGCCCGGTTGAAGGTCGAGACGCTCTGGATGCTGCCGCTCTTGTTGGCCGGATCGGACCAGGTGAACGAAGCGGGTCGTCCGGCGCCGACACTGACCGACCGGTGAATGATCCCGGAAAGATCCGGATAGAAGTTGGGCGACCAGGCCATGACCTGGTCGATGGTGGCCCGATCTTCGAGCTGCGGAGACGGGTTTCCGGCGCGCGGTGCGAAGTTGCCCAGGGGAGTGGCCTGGTTGTGACCGGGCTCGTGGGTGGCCTCGAAGCCCTGAATGACGTTCATCTTGCCCACCAGTCCCGCTGGAAAGTCGCCTTGCGCGCCGCGCAGGACGTCGCTCAGAACCCGGTCGTTGCCCTCGATGCTCGGAGCCAAGGGCTCCCAGTGGATGTCGTGTCCCCGGTAGGCCCGGCTGGACCGGGCCGAGGGGTTCGACGGGAACATGGACTCGATCTGCACCCCCCCGTGACCGGTCAGGATGGCCAAGAACCTCTTGTTCGCCGTCATGGATTGGGCAGCGCTGGTTCGGGGGAGCAAGGAGCCGAGGGTCGGGATGGCCAATGCGAAGCCGGACGCATCGACCAGGAACTGCCGGCGGTTCTTTCTGTTCTGGATCATCTCGACAATCCTTCCTTCGGCCTCAGATGGACCGCGACCGGAACGAGGGATGGCTCAGGACGTGCTCGAGCACGTCGATGAACGGGGCTCCGTCCTGCATCATGATACCCAGCTCTTCCATCAAACACTGGTCCGCGTCGGTCTCGGCCCGCCCGAATACGTACCGCACCAGCTGTCGGGCCACGCAGGCGTCGACGCGACCGGTCTCGGTCAGCTGGAGGCTCAACTCGAGTGCATGGGATGCCGGCTGCGGGTTGCCCAGGAACTCGATGGGGCGCGCCACGGAGTCGATGGGCACCTGGGCCAATACGTCTCCATTGTCGTTGAAGATGGTCTCTTCGGTACGCAGGCGGCCCAGGGCGTCGATGTTCTCCGTGACGTATCCCAGCGGGTTGATGATCGCGTGACAGGTGGCGCAGCTCGAGTCGGGCTGCTCGGTGATCGCCGCCGTACGCTCCCGGGT
>DAPKRQ010000338.1:0-9104 GCA_031800475.1 Myxococcales bacterium LLY-WYZ-16_1 | reverse complement strand
GAGCCAGCGGAGCCAGCGGAGCCAGCGGAGCCAGCGGAGCCAGCGGAGCCAGCGGAGCCAGCGGGGCCATCGGGGCCAGCGGGGCCAGCGGAGCCAGCGGAGCCTGCGGGGCCTGCGGGACCAGCGAAGCCGTCGGGGCCTGTCGACGGCCCGGCCGAACGGCGCACGGCTCGCAACAGCTCTTCCGAATCCTGGACGGCCAGAGTCCGTTCGACCGCGCTCCGGGTTCGCGGGCCAAAAGGCTCCAGGTCGTGCGCCTTCAGATCGCCCGAGACCAGCCGCTCGCTGAGCGCCTGCACATATCCGCGATACAGGCGACGCGCCAAGAGCAGACCGCCCGCCCCGCACAGGACCGCCATGGACAGCAGGACGGGATGGGCCGCGGAGGGAATCAAACCGACCACGAACACCGCGAGGGTCGAGCCGGCCGCCGCTCCGAGCTTGTCGCCGCCCACGTCGATCAACGCCTTGGTCGGACGCTTCTTGGCTGGGCTCAAGGGCGTGTAGAGAAGCTCGTAGCCCGACCGGTACAACGAGCTTTCCAGCACCGCAGCAGTCCCCCGCAGGGCCGTAATTGGCCCCAGCCCCGGGACGACCAGCGACACCGCCCCCAGACCAACGACCGCGGCGGGGTAGGTCCCGAGGGTGCCGGTCAGACCCAGTCCGCGGATCGACGGGACGACGAACAGGTTTTGGACCACGAACGTGGCTGCCCCCAGACCGAGGTAGAACAGCGCGAAGAACGACACCAGATCTCGGCTCGTATCGAACCGGCTCGCCACGGTCGCTTTGAAGACGTACTCGTAACCTGCCGCTCCCAGGGCCGACAGGGCCACCAGCGCGGCCAGATGGCGAAGGTACGGCGTCTCTTCGAACACTTCGACCACCGACACCGGTTGGCTCGGCGAGCTGCTGCGCTGCCGGCGACCGATCCAGGCGACACCGACCGCGCAAGCTGCGTTGACAGCGGCGAGAACCGCCAGCATCGAAGGGATCGACAAGGTTGATGCGCCTCGCCAAGCCGCAACGCCGCCCACCATCCCCCCGAGGGTGGCGCCGCCACCGATTCGACCGATGATCCGTTTGGCTGTGTGCGGGTCGAACCGCTCGTTCAGCACCGACCAAAACCCCGAGATGGCCACCGCGCCGAACGAGGTGATGTGCAGATACAGCACAGCCGCGGCCACCCGCGGAAACGGCCCGCTCAAAAACCATTCTCCGGCGTAGAGGGCTGCGCTGGTCCCGAACAACCCCGGAACCAGCCAGCCCGGCGATACCGTACGGAACAGCCGAGCCACGCCGAGGACCAGCACGACCGAGCACAAGGCCGCCGCCGTCATCACCCGGGGAAGCGCCCGTGCGTCGAACTGGCCCAAGAAAAACGCGTCGCGAAGGGCCTTGCCGGCGATCTGTTGGGCGATCATGGCGAAGGCCACGGCCGCGCAGACCGCCAAGGCAGCGCGCAGACCGTCGGAATCGGACCCGCGCGGCGTGCTCACGCCGACTCCTCAGCCGTCTGGGCCGCGGCGATGCCCCAGTTCGGTGGTTCGGTTCGGTTGGCGCCGCGAGCCCGACTTTCGGCCAGTACCGCGTCACCATAGGTGCTCCACCACAGCTCTGCGTCTCGCGGCGTCCAAGGTGGTACGTCGAGCTGCTGCAACAGATCCCGGAGTACCGCAGCGCTTTCGGGACGGTCGTCCGGGTCTTTCGCGAGGCAGCCCAAAACCAGCACCTCGAGGTCCTCCGGAACCGGCTTTCCGAGCCGCTCGGAGGGTCGCTCGGGAAACGTTTCGAGCTGAGCCCGCAAGACGTCCTCCACTCGGTCCAGCTCGAACAACGGGGTTCCGGTCAGCAGCTGATAGCCGACGGCGCCGATGGCATAGATGTCGCTGCGGGCACTGGCGGATCCTCGGGCTCGGATGGTTTCGGGCGCCAGGTACATCGGGGTCCCGACGATGGCTCGACCGTCGTCGGCAACCTGACCCGCCTTCACTTGGGCCACGAGCCCGAAATCCAACACCTTGACCACATCGTAGACACCGCCGAGTTCGGTCAGCATCACGTTGCTGGGCTTCACGTCCCGATGGAGCAGGCCTTTGCCGTGGGCTTCGGCCAGGGAGGAGCAGACCTGGGTCAAAATGTGAACGGCCCGTGCGGGTGGGATCGGGCCGGTCAGATCGACCAGGGTGTCCAAGGTGATACCGCGCAACAGCTCCATGACGTAGTAGAACAAACCATCAGGGGTCTTTCCGTAGTCGAAAACCGCAATGGTGTTGGGGTGGTGTAGCTGTGCCGTGAGCTGCACTTCTCGCTGAAATCGATCTTGCGCCTCCGGATCTCTCAGTCGCTCCGTGCGAAGCAGCTTGATCGCGCACGGACGGCGCAGCAAGTCATGTTGACCGAGATACACCTCGCCCATTCCTCCCCCACCGATCCGCTCCAGTACGCGGTATTGGCCCAGACTCTTGGCTTTGGCGAGCACGGTCTGCACCCGGGACTCGAGACGGATCGATAGCCAAATGGACGTGCCCGAGATGCCGCCCATCAACAGCGCCAGCGCCAAGACCACGAAACTCGCCCGGTACAGGGCAGCTGCATGGCGCTCCTGAATGTTGCCTTGCCGTTCCGCAAGGCTGCGGGACAGCGCGACAGCCCGATCCAGCTCCGGCCGGATGCGGGTGCGAAACAGGCGCCTCGCCCGATCGGCTCCCGGCCCCTTGCGCAAAGCGATGACGTTGTCGACCAGCTCTTGGTAAGCCCGAACGTCCCGCACGGCGGACCGGAGCAATGAGACACTGTCGTCGATGACACCGGTCGATAAAACCCGCATCCCTTCCGGTGGGGACTTCAGCGCGGACGCCAGAACGTGGGTGACCGCTTCGCTGTTCGTCAGCTTTTCCCGCACGTTCGCCTCGGACGCGGCCGAGTAGGACTGAAGCAGCCCGACCAGCGCCGAGTCGGTTTCGACGAAAAGGGTTCGAAACCGTAGCAGACTCTCTCGCCCGACCCGTCGAGAGACCTGGCCCTCATCTCGAAGCTCGAGCGGTCCACGCAGCAGCTCCATGACCGAGCGTCGCAGCGGTTCGAGCCGGGACTCATAGGCCGCCATGGCCGGGCGATTCCCCGGCTCGTGGGCCATGTCTTCGACGGCCCACTGAAGAACCTGCAATCGATGCAAGGATTCTTGCAGAGTCTCGATCCGGTTGGCGACTTCCACGTCCTTCGCCATGCTCGACACCTGCTCCAGGGTGTGCAAAGCCTCTTCGAGCTCGCGCCAAGTTCGCGTGCGGTCCGCCTTCGCGGCTGGATCCTGATAGGCGACCCACCCCCGAAGCTGAGCTACGGAGCGGGACAGGGCCGATTCGAGCTCGCGGCTCGCCCGAGTGAGCGGCGCACCGAAGTCGGTCTGCCATCGAAGCAGGCCCTGCAGGTAGAGCGTGAAGCCGAGGGTCACCAAAGACGCGACGAGGCCGATCCAAGCGATCCTACCCCCGGAAGACACCAGGCCTTCGACCAGGCGTCGACCCGAAGCAGTTCCGCTCTTGCTCCAGCGGAGCGGGCTACTGTGCTCGGCCATCGCTTTGGGGGGCCCGGAACTTTTTCCGATCGCCTCGTTTCAGGATATCGACCAGCACCGACTCCAAGAAGCGAGCGCGCCGGTATACATGGGATGGAAACTTCTGGCCCGCCGGGTAGGCTTTGGTCGGCTGCTCCGCCCCCTCGACCGAACCGTGAAGCCACAAGAGCTCCGAAAGGACAATCGCAACAAGATTGCTGACATCGTCCGGCGTCACCCGGCGACCGGCGGTCTGGTCGACCTTCAGGTCGAGCACCTGGCGGCCCGCAGCTTCGGCGAGCGCGCGAACGCGGTCGAACACGTCGAGCAAAGCTTTGAACACGTCCGGGGACATCTTTTTGGACACGGGTGGGGGCGTGTCGGGAATGGCCCGATCCACCAGCCTCAAGTGCATCTTCAGCGCCACGTGGACCCCGAAAGTTACCCCCACGAAGTTTCCGCTGGACGAGCTCTGCTCCACCAACAGGGCATTGACCAAGGACCCCACCTCCACCAGGGCATCGAACACCTGGGCCGCGCTCACGCCGTCCGGCCGGGCCTGCTCGGAGATCGGCGTCGAGATCCCGAGCTCCCGCCGAACCCGGAGGACCTCCTTCAGGGATTTGTCGACCAGCCGGAATACATCGGCTTGGGAGGCCTGCTGGGGAGGCAACTCCCGCCACTCGGGGTCGCTCCGAAGCTGCTCGTAAGCCAGCTGCGAAACGCGACGGCGTACGTTGATCGCCATGACCACGTTTTCGCGGACCGCCACGTTCGCCGCGTGCAGCACCGGTGGCGGGGGCGGCGGCCGACCCATCACCTGGCGGATTTCTTCGAGGTGATCTCGCAGCAGGAGCACGCGGGCGAGCACGTCGCTGGCGCGTATTTCTCGGGGTCGATCCAGACTGCGGCCGCTCGCGGGCGGCGGCGTCCGGACTTCTTGCGCACTCAGGAGCGAGGGGCTCGACAGTCCGACCAAGGCGGCCACGGCCCAAGCCCGGTGCGGAAATGCCCAATGCATGCGGGTGGAGGATGACAGCCGCGAGCGCGGAGCGCCTCGAAAAACTGGAGCGGTCTGGGCGTTTGGAGGGCGAGACCTGGGGGTGGCCACCAGGTTGTCTCGGCGCGAGACTGCCTTCGGGATGCGGATGACCCGGATCGGAAACCTGGAGATCTCCCGGGTGGTGTTCGGGGCCATGGCCCGCCGAAATCGGGACCCTAAAGCCCGGAGGCGCATTCTCGATGCCGCCCTCGCCGCGGGGATCACGACCATCGACACGGCGCCGCTGTATGAGATGGGCGAAGGGGAGCGATGGCTCGGCGAGGCCCTCCGAAGCCGGCGAGGGCAAGTGGTGCTCTGCACCAAGGTGGGGCTTCGGTGGGACCTGGACGCCGGCGACGTGCTCTTCCATTTTTGGGACGGCACACGCCGACGAGCCGTCCGAAAAAACGGGCGCCCGGAGTCGGTGCGCTGGGAAGTGCACCACAGCCTCTCCCGGCTGCGGACCGACGTGCTCGACCTGGTCCAGCTCCACCATCCCGACCCTCGGACTCCGGTCGAGGACACGGTGGGCGCCTTGGCCCGGCTCGCGGAAGAGGGAAAGATCCGCGCCCTCGGGGTCTCGAACTGCGGACTCGACGACTTGAACGCGGCGCGGGCAGGAGCTGGATCGACCGGACTGGCGAGCACCCAGAATCGACATCACCTGTTCGATCGGCGGATCGAGCGGCACATCGTCCCGTGGGCCAAAGAGCACGGCGTGGCGGTCCTGGCCTACAGCCCGCTGGCAGAGGGACTGCTCGCCGGGACCCGGCCAGAGCCCGACCTCGGCCCTGGAAACCCGTTGCGACACCCGGAGAATCTTTGCCGGCTGCTTCGCTTCGTGGACCAGGTCCTCCGGCCGATGGCCCGGGCCCACGGCTGCGCCCCAGCCGCCGTGGCTCTGGCCTGGAGCCTCGCCCAACCCGGCATCGACGCCGCGCTGGTGGGGGCGAGCGAGCCCAGCCAGATCGCGCAAAGCGCAGCCGGCGGCTGGCTGGACCTCACCGCCGAGGAGCGCGAGCACCTGAACCGCGCGGCGGCAGACCTGGGGCTGGATCCGCGGGCCGGTTGGCGGCGGCGGGACCGGATCCGCCGCCTTCCCCGTCGCTGGCTCGAGCGGGGGCGCTCGGCGGCTGGACGGGCCGTTCGCAAGGCGGAGCGTTGCTGGCCTTTCGCTAAAACCAAGGAAGGCCCCGACTGAGTCGGGTCCGACCTCGACCCCGTCGAACCCACCAAACCGCGATCTTTCCATCGCTCTGCGAATGTGGAAAGCTGGGTTGCTGAACGCGCAAATGAGCTTGCACGTTCATTCGGGGGGAAGATCGGTGGTGGCACGTCGGTGACGCGCAGCGGTGTCGAAAGCGCAAGGGGTGAGCTTTCTCCAGGGGCCAAGATCGGTCCCTATGTCGTGCGCCAGCGGATTGGCGTCGGTGCTTCCGGGTCGGTGTACGAAGTGCAAGGGCAGCGTCGGCGGTACGCCCTCAAATTGTTCGACCCCGACCTCGCCAGAAAGAGCCTGACGCAGCAGCGCTTTCGCCGGGAATTCGACGTGCTGCGCCGGTTGCGGCACCCCCACATCGTTCGCTGCTTCGAGCTGGGCTGGGATTCGGATCGAGAGACCTCTTTCTTGGTCATGGAACTGTTGACCGATCCGACGCTCCGGCAATTCCAGGTTCAGGCGGTCCGGACCCGCGGTGCCATCCTCCACATCTTGCAGCAGGCCTTGGCAGGGCTCGAAGCGGTGCACCGTTATCGGGTGGTGCATCGGGATCTGAAACCCGACAACATCGCGGTCGGAGAGCGGGCCCGCTTGATCGATTTTGGTCTGGCGACTCCCGCCGTGTCTCGGGACCCTCGGCTCCGCAACGTGGGCTTCGGCACGCCCACGTACATGGCACCCGAGCAGGCCGCCGGGCCGGTGGGTCCCACGGCAGATGTCTGGTCCGTCGGGGTGATGCTCTACCAAGCCGCGTCGGGGCGGGTTCCGTTTCACGGAACGTCGGCCTACGAGGTCTTGTCGCGCTCCACGCAAGAGCCCCATCCACCGCTCGAAGAGACGCCCGCGCCCTTCGAGGCTCTGGTGGACGACTGCCTGCGAAAACGCCCAGAGGATCGACCGGCCCACGCCGGACGGGTTCGGGAACGCCTGCAAGCCATCCTGACTGCCCCCGGCGCAACGAGGTGGCTCGACGAACCGTGCGTGCGGCGCCCGAGCGATCCAAAACCCACCGTACCGGACCTGGAGGCGGAAGAACGCGTGCCTCCGACCCTTCCATCGAACACGGATTGGGAGCGTTGAGCGACTTTCTCGGTGTCCGGCCGGCTCGCCGGCCTTGGACATCCTGGCGGTTGCTATCGACGGAGCGGGGCCTGCGGGGGTCGGGGCTCGGAGAACACCAGGGTCCGATTGACCAGCACCTGCAGAGCCCGGTGAACTCCCGGCATTCGGCCTGGCCAGCGGTTTTCGAACACCGCGTCCCGGTAGTGGGTCGCGTCGCTTTCCACTCGGGCGAAGTACTTCGCAGCCTCGGCCCGGACCTGACGGTGGCTCCGATAGAAGGTCCGCTCCTCGAGCCATCGGTCCCAAAACCTGGAAACGTCTTCATCACCCCTTTGACGAGGAACGGCAAAGGTTCGCTGATACCAACCGATGTACGCACGCCGAGCGGATCCCGGCGGAAGACGATGCAGGAGCAGAACGCGAGTGTGGGCTTCGATCAGGTGACTCTTCGGTGGAAAGACACACATCATTCGGCCTCTCGGGTGAAGGACCCGGGCGCATTCCGAAAAGTAGCGCGACAGATCTCGTACGTGCTCGACCACTTGGTTCGAAACGATGAGTCCGATGCTCCGATCCGCGTGAGGCAGTCCTTCTTCGGCAGGCCGAAACGTAAATCTTCGCTCGAATTCCTCTTCCGAATGGACCGAGCTCACGTTGGCCCAACACCGGGAACGCACTTCGGGCAGGTCGTGCCCGAGCACGGGCTCCGATACCCGGGACTCGAGGGCTAAAACCAGTCGCCCATCCCCGCAGCCCACGTCCAGCACCGGAAAGGTCGGCAGACGCAGGACGGTCGCCCGGGCCAAGAGGTAGCGCTCGACGCCCACCCGAACCGGTTAGCAGCCGCGGGGGGTGGAGGCTACGGGTCCGCTGCCGCCAGCACCTGACGAAACAGCCGCTCGACCTCGAGCCAGTCCGGCCCCCAGGTCCCAGAGCGCCCGGCAAACACGGCGGCCCCCACGCTCCGAGCCCGAACGAAGCCGCAGTGGCAAACGTGACCGAGCCCCGACCCGCCGTGATGAAGCAACGCGCCTTCCGCCACCCAGCCGCTCCCCGACCGACTGCCGACCTCGAAACCAG
The DNA here is from genome assembly GCA_031800475.1 of Myxococcales bacterium LLY-WYZ-16_1. Taxonomy (GTDB): domain Bacteria; phylum Myxococcota; class Kuafuiibacteriia; order Kuafuiibacteriales; family Kuafuiibacteriaceae; genus Kuafuiihalomonas; species Kuafuiihalomonas phototrophica. The sequence goes on along the minus strand of DAPKRQ010000338.1, from coordinate 1,145 downwards.
GCTCGGACCGAATGAAGGCCTGCAGGTACCGACCCAACTCCTCGGGCGGTCCCCACAGTCCGCCGGCACCGAGACCGTCCATGCGGATCGGGCCCAGTCGCCGCCACCGACCCGACCGGCCCCCGTCGACCCGCCACGCTCCGGCCAGCTGGGTGAGCAGGTCGAACGGGGAGCCGTAGATCGTATGCCCTGGTGAATTCCGCCCGCTCGGGTCCGGCCCAAAGCGGGTGCGCTTCAGTCCCGCGGCGTCCAACACGAGGGCTTGGACCAGGGACTCGAACGGCCGGGAGGTCTTTCGACCGAGTCCGACGGCGGCCAACAGATAGCCGAGATTCGAGTAGGTGGGGCGGCGGGCCGTGGGTCCCCGTCGCAGCCGGGGTAGCGCCCGAGCCAACAGCGCCTCTTGAGATGGCCCGGGCCGGTCGGCGGCCGACAACCAGCCCCACGGCACTGGGTTCGGCACGCCGGCCCGGTGGGCCAACAGATCGCGCCAGCTGCTGCCTTCGAACCCCGCCCCGGCCAGCTCCGGAAAGCACCCGACCCACGGACCCTCCAAGTCCAGTTCTCCGGACGCAGCCAATTGCGAGGCCACCGTGGCGGTCACGGTCTTGGTGATGCTGAACCACGGGTGAAGGGCCCGTTCCATCTGTCGGGCGAATCCGCCCGATCTGCTTCCGGTCGGCGATCGATCCCCCGTCTTCCCGAAAACCTCGATGCGCTCGGCGTCGACCGCCACCCCGCAGATCCAAGGGACGGCGTGGACGCGGACGAAGTCTTCCACCAGGCTCTCGAGCCCCTTCACGCCCGACCTCTACGCGTGGAAAGCGCCTCGGTCTAACCCGGTGCCGGCCGGACCGGATGGGCCCGAACGCCCGGGGCTTCAGTTCCGCCCGGTTCCCTGCCAAAGAGGGCCGCGCATGCCGGAAGGCCTACACCGCCCGAGGATCCGCCCGTGGGGGATTCCGACGGCTGCGGCCGCGTTGTCGTGCATTGGGGCCCTGGCTGCCGCCCAGCCTCCTCCGGCGCCCGGCACGAAGCGGCTCGCCGCCCACCCCCGCGGCGACGCGAAGATCACCTTGGACGGACGGCTCCTCGAGCCCGTGTGGCAGAAGGCCCCGGTCGGCCGGGATTTCGTGGAGCGGACC
>DAPKRQ010000337.1:0-21687 GCA_031800475.1 Myxococcales bacterium LLY-WYZ-16_1 | reverse complement strand
AGCGCAGTCCCGCACCTCGTAGGGAAGACCGGGCATACCGCCCCAGACCGGGCGCAGGGGCAGGTCTTCACGTTCGAGCACCCCGCGGCGGACCGGGCGGGTGGGGTCCGAAAGGTCCCAAACCTCCACCCGGGTGCGCGGCTCGTTTCGGCCCTCCCAGTCCCAGAGCGCAGATACGACCCTCAGCTCGGAGCCCTCCAAAAAGAGGAACGAGCCCGGGTCCACCTCGAAGGTCGCCACCGGCTCGGCGTTCTCCACGTCGTCGGTCAAGCGGACCACCTCGATGCGATCTCGGGGAGGCGGTTCGTTTCGATAGCCATACCAGCTCTGCGGGTCGACGACCCGGAGCCCAAAGCGCGAATCGATCGGAAGGAACTTTTTGATGTAGGGAGCCAGCTCAACCTTGCCCATCTGGGACGGAGCATCCGGGTCCGACGTGTCATGGACACTCAAGGCACTCTCCGACAGATTCGCAGCTTGGTCCCGGTCCACGAGAAAACTCCGCCGAACCGGTGTTTCGTGCCGCATGATGCCCCGCCGAGTCAGAGTCTCTTCCGAGAACGTGAACAGCTGAACCGCCGTCTCGTAACGCCGGCTTTTCGAGTCCCAACCCTGGTACGGCAGAAGCACCAGGCCGGTCTCGAGGGTGCCGTCGGAGGCCTCGACCGAGACCGCATCTTCGAGCACCGAAACCGCGCGGTCATCCCAGTTGGCCTCGGACCACGAGTGCTCCATGTCCACCTCGCGCCGAACCAACAGAGGCTCGGGATTGTCTAGATCTGTGATATCGTACAGGCTCACGGCCTTGGTCCAGCCGGACTGATCGTTGGTTCCGATGCCGACCAGTCGCCGGCCGTCTTCCACCGGAAAGAAGAAGTCGTTCCAACCCGACACCACGAACTCACTGCGCTCGGTCAGGGTGCCGTCGGGTGCGATGGAAAACGCGTGGAAGGGATCGACCCGGCGATAGGTCACGAAGAACGCGCGGTCTTCCATGAAGAGGGTCGCATACAGATCTTCGTTGTCTCCGAAGGTTTCCGAGTCGAGCCGAACAGGCCGCGCCACGTCGGAAATGTCGTAGGTCTCGGCGTGGTTGGTGTTGCGAGCATCTCCCCAAGAGTTGCCGGAGACGATGCGAAGCATGTCGCCGTGTACGTCCATGTTGAACTTCGAAGTGACCCGTCCGGCGGCCTCCACCGTGGCACCCCGGACCATCACCCCGGTCGGATCCGAGATGTCGATGATGGTGACCTGACTTCCGTGTCGATCCGACCGGTAGTCGTGGCTCGAGACCAACAGGTGCGAAGTGGTCGCTTGAATGTCTTGGACCCAACCACCCAGGTCCAACTCGGACTGGGACTGAAGGTCGGCTCCCGACAGCCGGAAGCTCGCCACATAAGTGCGGTCTCCGTCACTGGCCGCCACGTACACTGCTTGGCCGCCTCCTCCCCGGGTGAGGCGACTGGTCCGGATCCACCCAGGGACGCGGGCCTGATCGATCCGGCGCGGGCGTTTCGGGTCGCGGACATCGAAGGTCACCACCAACCCGCCCTCGTAACGCTCGGCACGCACATCCTGACGCGAGCCGTAATAGGCGTGGGCGCCATTCAGAAGCACCACCGCCACGTCGTCGACTTGGTACATCTCCACCGGCGTGCCGAAAATCCGGGCTCGGCCCACCACTTCGGGGGCCGTCGGGTCGGACACGTCGATGATCTGCAGGCCCCGGTAGGTGTTCAGGTTGTAGACCAGACCCTCCGGCCCGAGGCGGTAGATGTCGCCCTCTTCCACAGTCCGGGTCTCCCCGGCGCCAGGCGCCCCGGCCCGCCCCTCGTCGCCGTTGCCGTCGGCCCCGGCGGCGAAAGACGCGTCTTCGTCGGGCGACTGTTGCCCGGCGAGCCCGTCCGCGCTGACGAACGACGTGGTTTCCAGGTCCGGGGTTGGCTGGGGCTCGTTCGAGGTCGGCTCACCGCCGCAGGCGACGACTCCGATGAAAAGGCCCGAGAGAATGTACTTGGTTCGCATGGTGCCTCCGATGCGCGTCTCACGTTGCAAGGGCTTTGCCAGGTACGCGAACACCAGATGCGCGCCACACCTCTCAAAAAACTGGGGATTCGGGGTCTCGAAAACCGAGGCCGTCCATCGGTCGACCGACGGATGGGGACCCCTGCAGTCGATTCCTTAGCCTGTGGCCATGGAGCTGCTGCCCGCAGATCTGACCGCTCTTTTCGGCTACACCGCGGACCCGACCCCGAAGACCGAACAGCATGAACCGGCTCCCGCCAACCCTTCGAAAGCTCTGTCCGAAAGCCTGGCCCACCCCGACGGGCCGCGGGTTCCCCGGGAGGTGCTCCTCGCCATGTCTCGCCCCGGGGGCGACGTGCGCTCGCTGGACCTGGTTCTGGGCGACACGGTGGAGGGACAGGTCCGGCGGGAGTCCGACCGCCTGCGAGCGCTGGTGAGCCTGTCTCGAGGGATCCAGCGAGGTCAGGTCTACATTCGGGACGCCGAAGGCAGGGTGGAGTTCGATCTGTCGCGCATGCCGCGGGCCGAGCGGGCCGAGCTCCAAACCACCCTGTCGGCTGCGTTTTCCGGTGAGGTGCGACTAAACCGACTCGACGCTCGGATCCGTTTCGACCGCAACCGGACCCCGCGTTGGGCATTCGACCTGGCCACCGATCTGACTGCCGTGATCCGACAGACCCGCATCGAAGCCGACGGTTCCATCCGGGTGCAAGGAGACCAGGTCTCGGCCGAGTTGGAGGCAGCCATCGAGCGGAGCCTGGGACCCCGTGCCCGGGTTGAAGCGGACCTGCGCCTTCGCTACGACGCGTCGGGGCTCGAAGCGCGGATCAAGCAAGCCTTCTTTCGAAACGACCCCAATGGGGAGCTCGAGGCCCTGGTCGATCTGAGCGCCGGTCCCGATGGCTTGAACGAGCTTCGCCTGTTTGGGGCGTTCAAGCGCTTGGTGGGAGCCACCGAGTATTCGGCCGAGGGAGACCTGCGAGTTCGCCCGGGATCGGGAGCCGAGGTACAGGCGGCCCTCGAGATCCTCCACGGCGGCCAGGTGGAAGTGAACACCGACGGCCGGGTCGAGTTCGACGAAGACGGCCGCTTCGCCGACGCGAGCTTTCGCTCCGAGCTTCAGATCCTGCTGGAGCGCGCCCGGATCAGCGCGGACGGCAGCATCCGCATCGACGCTGGCGGCGCAGTCCAGGGCGAACTCGAAACGGCGGCATCCCTCACCCTCGGGCCCCGGGCAAAGCTAGATTCCGACCTTCGCCTGAGCTTCGACGACTCGGGAATCGAGCTGGATCGCGTAGCCGCAGACCTGGAAGCGGAACTGGGTCCGGTCGACGTGGAGGCCAACCTGACATTCGACGACGGGCTACGCGGCGCCCTGGCCCTGTCCGCTCTGAAGACTCTGAAAGCCGAGTCCAACCGGGAGGCGGTTCGGTTCGAGCCATCGGGTCGGGTGGAATTCGACGCGGGTCGGATCACGAAGGCCGAGCTAGAAGCTCTGATCTCCACGGCGAACCAGGAGTCGATCCGGATCGACGTAGACGGTTTCCTGCGAAGCGAAGATGGAGGCATTGCGGCCGAGATCGGCGCTCGGATGGAGCGTTTCGTCGACGGATCCCGGCTTCGAAGCTCCGGCCGGCTCGCTTTTGAAGACGACCGGGTGCGGGCCGAGCTCGAAACCGCGCTCGACACCGACTTCATGGAGGCGGAAGCCCTCTTGAGATTCTCCGAGGGTCGTCCCGAGCGGTTTCGGCTCATGGTCGAAGCCGCCGCTCCGAACGGCCGGGTCGATGGGCTCGGCATGCTCCGGGTCGACCGAGAGGGCCTCGAGGCACGGCTGCGGGCTCGCTTTGGCTGGGACCCGATCCAGATCGGGGTCGATGGCTCGGTCGCGGTCGAGCGCCCAGCTGAGGTGATCGACGGAATGCGCCACCTCGACCGGACCGCCACCCGCGGGACCGACGGCAGCCTCACCTTGCCGCTGCCGTGGGGCAGCCTGAACGCCGGCGGCGACCTGGAACGCACGGAACGAATTTCGATTCGCGTACCAGAAGACGCACCGGACTCCCTGCCGGACGACCTGCTGCAGGCCATGAAGCGCCGCTCCATCGAAGCCATCGACGAGCTGCCGCAGGGCGCGCACGTCGAGCGCGTCTTGGATCGGGAGCGGGCGGTCGAGCTGGGGCTCCGGCTCAGCACTCTGACAACCGGGGCCACCGGCCCGATTCGGGGGTCCTTCGGCTTCGATGCCGAGCTTCGGGCCACCGATCTCGCGGGTGTTCGTGTCGAGCGAAGAGGCGACGACAAATTGAACGCGGAAATATGGCGAATCGACAGCCGATCGATCGCGCGAAACCTCTCCGCCGAATTGGGCGTCGACCTGAGCGACACGCAAGTTGCCGAAGCTCTACGCGCTCAGCTCGTAGCCGGCATCTCGGTTACCGACGCGGTCGGCATCGTGTCGCCGGAGGCGGCCGCTGCCCTTAACGAAGTTGCGTCCCGGATCGAGATCGAGCTATCCACCTCTCGCAGTCGCAGCTCCGAGTTTTCGCAAACCGTGCGTTTCGAAGGGCTCGATCCCACGAAGGAATCGGACCGGGCCGTCGTGGGATCTCTGTTGCTCGATATGGATCCCGGCGACGTTCGAGCGCTGCCCAGTTCCCGCGAAACCGAAAGCCGAAACCAGCGTAGCTTCGAATTGGCCCTTCGGGCGTTCGGCCTCGAGCTGATGATGAGTCGATCCAGCGAGACGAAGCTCCGTTCTGTGGAACGTTTCGAACAGGACGGTTCGGTATTCGAGAGCCACGCCGCCTCCGGACGATTCGTGCAGGAGGGTCGAGGAATTTTCGAGGATCATCGCTTCGAAGGACGGATGCTTCGGCTGCTGGAACAGGTGCGAGGCCGGGACGGAAGCGTACAGCCCAACGAACTGGGAACGATGGTCCACGTGGAGCACCAACTCGAGGACTCCGCGTGGCGGGTCCACCAGGCTCAGGCCGTGGAACGCGCCGTTCGCGCCGCCGGACTCCAGATCTTGGCCCACGAGCAGGGGGAGGTTCGTGGCTGGCCGTTTCGAAACTTTGGTGAGGGGGACGTGAGCCTTCAGCTGGCTTTGTCGACCGACGCCTTCTCGGAGCTCGTGAATCTGCCGAGCAACCCGCTCGTTCGAAGGTCCATGGAGGTGGCGGCCGCCATCGAAGGCACCACACTGCCGCCGTCCGAGGTTCGAGCCCCCTCGGATCTTCCGATGGGTGTCGAGGCCTGGCGTGCCCACCGACAGGGACCGGGCGCCCTGCTGCGAGCCTTTCCCGAAGCCGACCATGCCACCATGGACGCACTGGCCGATCGCCGCCACACGGTCATGACCGGGCGGTATTCGCGAGCCGTATCGATTCTTCGCGGACGCGGTCCAGTGGACGTAGATCGGAGCGTGGTGGACCGGTTGTCCCGCTTCAGCGACGGCCAGCTGGTGACTCTACTCCGGCAGGCCGCAGCCGGTTCCTTGTTGGCCGAAGAGCCCCCGCGATTTCGAAACGATCGAGAAGACCAGCGGGAGCGGGAGCGTAAGACCCACTACCGTCGCATCACCGACGGGCGGGACCTGGAGACAGATCGATGGATCGTCGCCCAGGGCCGTGCCATGCAGGAAGTCTTTCAACAGATCCATCGACGCGAAGAAAACCGGAATGCTCTCGGTGTGACACCGCAGGACCTGTTGCGGGACGTAGAGGCCTTCGTGGCCGTTGTGGACCGGATGTCCCCTTCGCGCACGGGCCTGGGTCGGGAGCGGGACCGGGAGGCCCTCACCTTCTACACCACCCTGCTCAGCGCCTTGCGGGCGGAGGATGCGGTGGCCACCGTGGAAGTGGACGCCCAGCGTTACCAGCTTCGGGCGGCCTCGCCCGAGCTCGCCGGGCGCGGGGGTTGACATTCCCATTCAGTCGTTCATTATCGCGGACAACCTATCGAGACCGGCTGAGGGACAGGCCCGACGACGCCGGGGCAACCATCGAAGCCAACCCCTTCGAACGGTGCCAACTCCGACGTCCGCACGGCGGACGAAAGATGGGATGCGCAGCAAAGCGCCCGCGGGCGTGAAGGAGCTGTCGCCCGACCGTCAGGAGACTCGTGGGCAGGTGCCACCGGCGCGTCGAGGGACGCGAAACCGGCGATGAGGCATCGAAATTTGGGCCTGAAACGAGGCGCGTCCAGGAGCGACGCGTCGGGAGGCTCCGCATGACGCTGACACCCTTCGACCCTGTCCCGAGCCCAAGCCCGATCGAACCCGATGGGCCGACCGCATCCGAGCCCACTCGAGACTCGACCCAAGGCCGCCCTTGGGCACCGCGCACCCGGGCGGTGCGGGCCGGGATCGGAGAGGACGGGCAGTTCGGCGCGGTCATTCCACCGGTCCATACGAGCTCCACGTTTTCGTTCGAAGGCTTCGGCCGCCCGCGACGTTTCGACTACACCCGTTCCGGCAACCCGACGCGAGATCTCCTCGAGCGAACTCTCGCGGATCTCGAAGGCGGAGCTGGAGCAGCGGCGGTGGCCACGGGCATGGCCGGCGTCACCCTGCTGACCCACTTGGTCGAACCCGCGGAGCTGATCCTCTGCCAACACGACGTCTACGGGGGCACCCACCGAGCCTTTGCCAGCCTCGGTCGGACCGGTCGAGTGCACGTGGAATTCACCGACGCCTTCGTCACCGGCGACCTGGACCGCCTGGACGATCTCGAACCCAAGCTGGTCTGGCTCGAGACCCCGAGCAATCCCCTGCTGCGGGTGGTCGATGTGGAGCGGATCTGTCGCTGGGCCCACGACCGCGGTGCGCGCGTGGTGGTGGACAACACCTTTTTGTCACCGTGCTTGCAGCAGCCCTTGTCACTGGGTGCGGATTTCGCCCTTCATTCGACCACCAAATTCATCAACGGGCACAGCGACGTGGTGGGTGGCGCGGTGGTGGCCGCGAACCGAGAAGACGCCGATTCGCTTCAGTGGTGGTCGAACTGTTTGGGGCTCGGCCAGGCCCCCACCGACTGCGCCCAAGTGTTGCGGGGGCTGAGAACTCTGGACGCCCGTTGGCGTTTGCACGAAGCCAACGCCAACCACCTGGCGGAGCGCCTGCAAGCCCATCCTACCGTGGTCCGGGTGCACTACCCCGGCCTTCCCGGCCACAGCCAGCACGACCTCGCCCGTCGCCAGCAGCAGGGATTCGGCGCCATCGTGGCTTTCGACCTGGGTACCGCCGAGCGGGTGCGGGCCTTCTTAGAGGGCCTGTCGGTGTTCACTTTGGCAGAGAGCCTGGGCGGCGTGGAGAGTCTCGTGAGCCACCCGGCCACGATGACCCATGCTTCGATGGACCCCTCGGCCCGACGTCGTGCCGGAATCGGAGACGGTTTGGTGCGCCTGGCGGTGGGGATCGAAGATCCGGACGACCTTTGGCACGACCTCGAAAGCGCGCTCCGGGCGCTGTGAGCGGACGGGGGGCCGGTGACCCGCCGCAGGCCCCGCAGAGCCCGGCACTCAAGACCGGCCCGGGACTTTTCGGTGGAGGGCGCTTCGAGCGTGGGCTTCCAGTCCTTCCAGTCGTGCCACCGTCACCGCGTCGTCGACGGCGCGCTCCGCCTCGGCCACGTCGTCGAGCTCGAGCCAGGTCCGCACGGTCACAAAGTCCATGACGCTGAGCCCGCCTCGGTGTCTCGCCGTGCCGGCGGTGGGCAAGGTGTGATTGGGACCGATCCCATAGTCGCCCAGCACTTCGGCCGCATTCCGACCGACGAACAGACCGCCGTAGCTCGAAAATCGCGGAGCGGCGCGGGCGGCGTCCCGCAGGTGAAGCTGCAGATGCTCTGGAGCCACCCGGTCGGCCACGGCGATGGCGGCTTCGAGCCCATCGACCTCGACTGCATAGCCCTGCCCGTCCAGCGAGGCCCGAGCGACCGATTCGGTGGGAAGGTCCGACAGCTGTCGTTCGAGCTCGGCCTCCACGGCGGGGACCCACGATCCGTCGAGGGCCACCAGACCCACCCGGGCCTCTGGGTCGTGCTCGGCCTGAGCCAGTAGATCGGCGGCCACGACCGCGGCCGATGCGGAGCCGTCGGCCACCACCATCAACTCGCTGGGTCCGGCCAGCATGTCGATGCCGACCGTACCCGACACGAGCTGCTTGGCCGCCGTGGTCCAGCTGTTCCCCGGACCGACCACCACGTCCACCGGCGGGACGGTCTCGGTCCCATACGCGAACGCGCCGATCGCCGGCGCCCCCCCGACCACCAAGAGTCGATCCGCGCCGGCCACCGCCGCCGCCGCCAAGGTGGCAGGGGCGGGCCGCGGAGAAGCCACCCAGACTTCACCCACGCCCGCTTGGCGCGCCACGACCGCCGTCATCAGCACCGACGAGGGCAGTGGATAGCGTCCGCCGGGCGCATAGCAGCCGGCCCGAGCCACCGGCCGAACGCGATGACCCGCACGGCCCCCTTCCACCGGCACCTCCATGTCCGAGATGGCCGCCCGCTGGGCCTCGGCGAAACGGCGCACCCTTTCGCCCATGCGCTCCAGGGCCCCCCGAGCCTCCGGGGCCAGGCCCTGCAGGGCAGCCTGCATCCGTTCGGGTCCCAGGGTCAGAGGGTCGCTCGGCGCGAGTCCGTCGAATCGGGCCGCGAGCTCCCGAAGCGCCCGATCCCCTTCGGTTCGCACCCGTTCCAAAAGCCCCCGTACCTCTTCCAAGAAGCCGGGGGAAAACGGCTCGGCCGACGCGCCGGCCGCGTCTTCGGGCTGTATGCGGCGAAGCTTCACGCTCATGTTCGAACCTCTCCAGTCGGTGCGAAGCGCCCTCGACGCCGGCAGGCGGGACGACCGATGCATTCATGCCCATCGAACCCGTTCATGCGGAGCCACCCGGATCTACCGCGGCGTTGGGCTTGGCGTCCCCCTTCCGTCGAGACACCTTGGCGGCCCGCCGATCCAGCTCTCGCTCCACGTCGGCCCATCGACCTCCGAGACCGGCCAGACGGACCATGGAGAAGTAGAGCACGTCTGCCGCTTCGTGGACCGCCTCTTCCCGAGTTTGCGCATCGACGAGTTCTCGGGCCTCCTCCCGCAGCTTGGACGCCAACAGAGCTTCGTCTTGGAACAAGCGAGCGGTGTACGAGCCTTCGGGGGCCGACGCCTTTCGGGCTTCGAGGGTCCGGTCCAGCGCCGGAACGCCCCCGCCGTCTCCCCAACAGGTCCAAGTGTCCAGGTGACAGAATCCCCTGCCATGTTGACGCACCCGAAAGCGTAGCGCATCGCGATCGCAATCCACGTCGACCCGCAACAGCTCTTGCACCGCGCCGGAGCTCTCGCCCTTCTTCCAAAGCCCGCCCCGAGACCGAGAGTGGTAGACACCGCGGCCACTGTCCACCGCCTCCCGAAGGCTTTCTTCGTTTGAATAGACCAAACCCAGAGCTCGATCGAATTCGTCCACCACCACCGTGGGGATCAAGCCATCCGCCCGGTCGCTGCGAAGGCACGCCCAGACCGCGTCAACGGGCTCGAAGGCGCCCGTGTACATGGCCATGCCCACCTGTGCATCCAGCCCCGCCCGATCCAGTGCGGCCACTTCATCCGCCGAACGGATGCCGCCTGCCCAGGTGACCCGCCGATCTTCGGCCACCTGGGCCACCTTTCGGGCGAGCTCCAGGTCGGTGCCGCCAAGGCGGCCCTCCCGCTCCACCACCGTGACCAAGAAGCCGCCGACGTACGGCCGAAGGGCCGCCACGTCGTCCAGGAGCTTCCTCCCCGTCCCCTCGGTCCACCCGTGGGTCACGACTTCCTGATCGCGGGCGTCGATCGCCGCCATCACCCGATCCCGGGGAAGCTGACTAAGGATCTCGGGCCGGGCCGCCGTGCCGAGGATGACCCGTTCGGCCCCGGCGTCCAGCCACCGAAGGGCTCGGTCCACGCTTCGGATTCCGCCACCCACCCGGCAGCGGTGACGCCGGCAGAGGTCTTCGATGACCTCCCGGTTGTCGCCGCGACCCAGGGCCGCGTCCAGGTCGATGGCGGCGAGAGGCCCGGTCCGGCCCCAACGTGCGGCGATGTCCGCTGGCGGACCCGCATCCACCCGCACAGATTCTGGGTCCCCGCCCACGAGCTGCACCGCGTGCCCGCCGAGCACGTCGATCGAAGAGATGATCACTGCACGCCTCCGGTCCCGGCGGCGGGCTCCCCTGCAGGTCGAACCGGGACGCCCCGGTCCCCCAGGGCCCGCTTCAGGTCTGCGACCCGGACCTCGCCGTAATGGAAGATCGAAGCGGCCAGGAGGGCATCGGCCCCCGACTCGACGCCCGCCACGAAGTGGTCCACCTGGCTCGCACCCCCCGACGCCACCACCGGGCAGCGCACTCGCCCGCGCACCGCCGCCAACAGCTCGGTGTCGTAGCCCTGTCGGGTGCCGTCCCGGTCCCAGCTGGTGAGCAGCACCTCGCCCGCTCCCCGTCGTTCGGCCTCGGCACACCAGGCCACGGCATCGACCCCGGTCCGGTGGCGGCCGGAACGGGTGACCACCTCCCAGGAAGACACACCGTCGGGGCCGGGCTCGACCCGCCGGGCCGCATCCACCGCCACCACGATGCACTGGGTTCCAAAGCGCTGGGCCAACTCGGACAACAGCTCGGGGTGCTCCACGGCGGCGGTGTTGACCGCCACTTTGTCGGCACCGGCCTCGAGCAGAAGCCGCACGTCCTCGACCCGACGCACGCCCCCCCCACACGTCAGCGGAAGCGACAACGCCTTGCGGATCGCCTCCACGGTCTCGTGCCGGTGGGCTCGTCCTTCGGGGGTGGCCGACACATCGAGCACCACCAGCTCGTCCGCTCCCTCGACCTCGTAGCGCGAGGACGCCTCGACGGGATCACCGGCATCGACCAGGTTCTGAAAGCGAATCCCTTTCACGACCCGGCCATCTCGCGTGTCCAGGCACGGAATGATGCGGACCTTCAGCATGACGATGCCCCCTGCAGCCATCGTTCGAGGAGATTCTTTCCGATGACTCCCGACAGCTCTGGATGAAACTGCGTGGCGAGGATCGGCCCTCGCTCCACGGCCGCGACGAAGGGGCCCTGGTGGTCGGCAGTGGCCACCCGCCAACCCGCGGGAGGCTCCCTCAGACGGAAGGAGTGGGCAAAGAAGACATGACCGCTCCGCAGATGGCGGCACCCGGGTTCGGGTTCGATCGAGTTCCACCCGAGGTGCGGACAACGCACGTCGGGCCCGAATCGGACGAATGCGCCGTCGTGGATCCCGAGCCCGGCCGTCCCGGCGGCTTCCTCGCTGGATGCCCCGAGAAGCTGAAACCCCAAACAAACCGCCAAAAGGGGCTTTTTCGCTTCAACGTGGGCTCGGATGGCCCGGTCGAAGCCTCTCGCTCGCAGGACTTCCATGGCCGCCGAAAAGGCTCCGACGCCGGGAAGCACCAGCCGGTCGACCCGCGCGGCGGCCTCACCGTCTTCGACCCGCTCGACCGTGGCCCCGAGTCGCTCGAGGCCCCGGGTGACCGAAGCGACGTTGGCGATCCCCGTCGGGATCAGACCCACCTTCACACCAAGACCCCCTTCGTGCTCGCCACACCGCCGTCCCGAAGCTCGACCGCCATGGCCAGCCCGATCCCGACCGCTTTGAAAGCCCCCTCGCAGCGGTGATGGTCGTTGTCGCCGGCGAGAACGTTCACGTGCAGCGAAGCCCGAAGCGCCACCGCCAAGGACTGAAAAAAGTGGGTCAGGTTCTCGGTGGCCACCTGTCCGAGCCGCTCTCGCCGAAAACCCAGGTCAACCACCGGAAGCGGCCGGCCGGATAGGTCCCAGGCGACCCTGACCAAGGCCTCGTCCATGGGTACCAGACACCACCCGAAGCGCCGGATCCCGCTGCGCGAGGCCAGGGCCCGATCGAAGGCCTGTCCAAGGGTCAGCGCGCAATCCTCGACGAGATGGTGATCATCGATGTGCAAATCACCCTTCGCTTCGAGCTGTAGGTCGAAGCGACCGTGGTGACCGAACGCTTCGACCATGTGGTCCAAAAATCCGAGCCCGGTCTGGGCCGTCGCTCTTCCGGCTCCGTCGAGGTCGAGCTCGACCGACACTTCGGTCTCTCGGGTGGAACGAGTATGCCGCACGAATCGCCTTGAAGATGCGTCGTTCATGTTCGATCCTCCACCAGCTCTGTCAGGGCCTCCAAAAGCCGCTGCTCGTCGCCCGGATCGGCCGGACAGGTGATCCGCAAGTACTCCGGAATGGCCCGATCGAAAAAACGCACCGCGATCCCGCGGTCTCCCAAGCCGCGCCAGAGCTTCTCTGCCGCACCTTCGCCCCGAACGCGAACCCAGACGAAGTTCGCTTCGGACGACGTGGCCTCATGCCCGCGCTCGCGGAACAACTCGGCGATCCGAGCCCGCTCTCGCTTCACGGCTTCGATCCGGGCGTCGACGAAGGGCGGATGGTCCTCGACCAAACGGAGCGCCACAGCCAGGCTCAAGCGACTGAACGGATACGGCGTCCCTTGGTTCCGCAACACGCGGATGACCTCGGGATGTCCTGCCAAATATCCGACTCGAAGACCTGCGAGACCGTAGGCCTTGGAGAACGTCCGCACCACCAGACAGTGGGGGTGGGTCAGCGCGAAGGCCGTGAGATCCGTTTCGGAAAACTCCACGTAAGCATGATCGAGCAGCACCAAGGGCGCGGGCGAAAGCGCCTGCGCTGCCGACAGCACGGCCGACAGATCATCCTTGGATGCAGACAGCCCAGTGGGGCTGTTCGGAGTGACCACCGCTGCCAATCCCACCGGAGGCGCAGCATCGTTCAGGGCCGCGACGAAGTCCTGGACCGGAAAGGACTCGGGTCCCCGCGGGGGGCCCCAAGGAACCGACCTCACCCGGGCACCGTACAACCCCGCATACACCGAAAACATCTCGAAGGTCGGGCTCGGGGAAACGAGCGTCGCGCCCGGGGCGTAGGTCCGGACCGCCCGCTCGATCCCCTCGTCGCCGCCCGCGGTCACGAGCACTCGGGCGGGGTCGACCCCCAAACGCGACGCCAGTCGGGCTTCCAGGGTGGCGGGCTTCGGGTAGCGGTGTACCTCGCCGGCTGCGGCCTCGAGCACCGGGCCCAGCCAGTCGGCCGGCGGCGGGCGGCCTTCGTTGGCATCGAGCTTCAGCTCGATGGGGCCGGACAGACGCGGCACGGCGTAGCCGGGTGGCGGTGCCGGCTGGCGAGGACTCGGAACAACCACGTCAACGCACCAGCTGCACCGGCGACATGACCACCAAATCGGTGGCGCCGGCGGCTTTGAGAGCCGGGATCAGTTGGTGGAGCTCGGCCCGGGGCACCGCTGCCCGCACGGCATAGCCCGCGTCGCCGCGCAGCGGCGCGATGGTCGGCTGGCGCAAGCAGGGCAGCACCTCGAGCACCCGGTCCAGATCGACCGGCGCCACGTTCAGGTCCAACATCACCCGGCGGCGGGCCTCGATGGCCGACTCGAGCAGCAGCACCAGCTCTTCGATGCGACTTCTGCGGTCGGGGTCGTCCAGGGCCTTGCGGGAGGCGTACAAGCGCGTGGACGAGTGCAGCAGCACGTCGATCACGTCGAGCTTGTTCGCCTTGAGCGTGTCGCCGGTGGCAGCGATGTCGACGATGCAGTCCGCGTCGTCGGGCGGAAAGACTTCCGTCGCCCCGTAGGTGCGCAGAATGCTGGCGTTCAGCCCCCGCTGGTCCACCCAACGCTGCGCCAAGCGGGGCATCTCGGCGGCCACCACCAAGTGGCGATGGGGCAGCTGTCCATCCCGCAGGATGGCGGACGGCGCCGCAGCCACGACCCGCACCGCGTCCAGGTGGGTGTCGAGAAGCTCCACCAGGTTGGGGTGGTCGCCGTATCCCAACTCTTCGACCCAGTCCGCGCCGGCAAAGCCCACGTCGCGCGAGCCGGCCCGGACCATCTCGAGGATGTTCTGGGGCTTGAGGATTTTCACGTCGCAGGCCGGCCAGGACAGCCCGGGGCGATATCCCCGCTCGTTGACCCGGACGTCGATGCCCGCGTCATGAAGGAGATCCAGCACACCCCGCTGCATCCGTCCCTTCGGCAAAGCCAGTCGGAGTTCGGTGGGCGACGGCACGCCCCGTGGTCTTCGGGTCGAAAGGACCGTGTCAACCGGGACCTGCTTGACCGAAGCACACCGGCGTTTCGAGATCGGTACGTGGTCGGCCTGGTAGCATCCGCGGTGTTCTTCGCCGTGCTGCACCTGGGCGTCTCGGGCACTCGGCTTCGAGACGGCCTCGTGTCCAAGTTGGGCGAAGGTCCGTACATGGGTCTGTTTTCGTTGGCCTCGGCGGGCGGTTTGGCCGCACTGGCTTGGACCTATTCCCAGGCCCCTCGCACCACCTGGTGGGTGGCGCCGGGTCCCATGCTCCATCTGACTCCGGCGCTGATGGCGGTCTCGGTCTGGTTCGTCGTCTTGGGCCTGACCACGCCCTCCCCGACCTTGACCCTGATGGATGGGCTTTTGGAGCGAGAGGACGCCGCCCGGGGCATCCTGCGGATCACCCGACATCCCATGCTGGCGGGCTTTGCGCTGTGGTCCATATGGCACCTGGTCATCAACGGCGATGGGGCATCGGTGGTCCTGTTCTCGAGTCTGGCGGTGGTTTCGGTGGCCGGGCCCCCGTCGATCGACCGAAAACGCCGGCGCAAACATGGCCCCCGGTGGGACGTCTTCGCCGCCCGGACCTCGATCGTGCCGTTCGCCGCCATCGCGACCGGCCGCAACCGGCTGGTGGGTTCGGAGATCCCGGCTTGGCAGTGGTTGGTGGCGGCCGGCACGTACGTGGCTCTGGTCGCGGCCCATCCGGTCTTGTTCGGGGTGTCGGCCATCCCAGGCTGACGCGGGCCGGTCGCTCAAGGTGCGACCCGAAGACGGAGGCTTTCACAGGTGCGGGCCAGATAAGACAGGGCCACCGCCATCGGGGCGGCCGGCATCGGCTCGACCAGCTCCAAGTGAACCTCGGCATCCCGACCGGCCGAACGGCCGAAAGGCCACCGCAACTCGGCGGGTCCTGCGCCGGGGGTGGCGTCCAACATGCCCTGCAGCTGGCGCAGCTCCGCCCGCGCGTCGGCCCCTTCCGCCGCCCGCCGGGCCCAGGCCGCGAAGGCCCGGTAGGCCGGGCTGTCGAGCGTCCCGCGGGCCTCGGCCCAGCGGTCCAAATCCCATAGGTCCGCGGCCAGGCGGGCCGCTCGGGACCCGGCGCTGGCGGGAGAGAGGCTCCGGATCCGCTGGACCCACGGATGCTCGGCACCCCGGATCCGCCGGAACTCGGCCGATGCCTGGGCCACGACCGCCCGGGCCTCGGCATGGGCCCGAGAGGTCGGATTCGGATCGTTCCAGGGCGGCAAGACGCCAAAGCCCACCAGCCGATCTCCGCGAAGCAGGGCCGTCCGCACCTCGGCTCGACTCGACGTGCAGGTGAGCCAAGCCGTGCGGGACGTGCCCACCACGTCGCTCCAGCCGACCGCCCGGTCCGCGGTCTGCTTCAGCTGCCGCAGCAGATACTGCCAGTCCCCCGAAGCGACCCGCAGCAATCGGCGTCGTACTTCCCGGCTTTGGGAGCCATCTTCCCAATCTTCTTCGGTCGAATGGACGAAAAGTGCGGTGCGTTCGGTCGAAAGGAGGGGGCGGCTGTGTTGGGCTGCATAGGTGCGGAGCGGACCCCCGTCCGGGTCGCGAGCGGCCATCCAACCCAACACGGTCGCGTCGGGCGGAAGTGGGCCGGTTTGCGCAGCCGTGAGGTCCATGTCCCACGCCGTTTCCATCGGCGGAAATGGCACCGGTCGAAACCATGCCCCCGTCCCTTCGGTCAGCAAGGCCCATCCCGCTCCACCGAAGACACCGTATAGCGCCACCCCGAAGACCAGGCGGCCTGCCGCCGGGGCAGGTCTCGCCAACGCCGTCTCGGCCACGCCGATCAGCCGAAGCTTTTCGAGCAGGGACACCCGTCCACGCAGGCCGCGCAAGGCGTCGACCAAAGCTGGCCTGCGGCCGCGCGCATCGGGCGCTCGACCAGCCACGGCGCGAGCCAAGCGATGGCCCCGCCGCCACGGGATCCAGCCGCTCAAGGTCACGGCTCCCAGAAGAGCCAAGGCCGGACTCGGCAACACCGCCCCCGTCCCGAGCAAAGCCATGCCGGGCAGACCGAACACCGCCGTGGCCAGGCCGACGGATCGCCCGAATAGAATTCCGAAGATCGCCCCCCCGTCGAGGCCAACCCCCGGGCCCAGGTGAAGGCCGTTGATCCCCACCAGCATCCAGCCGGCCTTCCAGAGGCGCTCTCGGGTCTGTTGGTCGAGTCCCGCATCCAGATCTTGCAGCAGCACCACCCCCAGCAACAACCCCGGCAAGGGTCCGGCCAAGCGCACTGCCAAGCGGCGCCCCCACGACGGCAGCTGCGCCGGACGACGGCCCAAAGCGCCGATCCCCGGGACGAAGAACACATCCGGATCCCAGGCGTTCGCCACCCTCATGGCGACCGCGTGCCCGAACTCGTGCAGGACCAAAACGAACGGAACGAACAGCGCGCTCTTCAGCCCCAGCGCCGGTTCGACCAGGCCCCCCGCCACCACCAAGCCACCGGTGACGATCCATGCCCGCCAGCGGTGGCTTCGGGGCCGCCCCACCGGACCGGCCACCTGCTCGAGCATCTCGAGCTGCTCGAGCTCCACCCGGACCGGGAGCGTCCAGGGTGCGCCCCCGGACCAGGCCTCCTGCCTGGCCCCGTACGCGCGCCGAGCCCGCCATCGCTGGCGCAGCCAAGTATGGCCGAAGCGAAGGGTCCCGCGAAACCCGAGCCGAAACCCCTCTTTCGCCGGGCGCAGCCAACGCCGGTCCCGCCACCGGTCGAAGCGAGCCGCGAGGGCGGACAGAACGGTTTCGAGCTCCACGGGACGGCCCCCGGCCTCGGGCAGCTGGGCCAGGTGGTCGGAAACGACCTCCTCGAGTCGGTCCGGGATGCGGCTCGGGTCCAGGTCGAAGCCGCCGGCGCGGGTGCACCGCGGCCCCTCCTCACGGAAGGTGCACAGCTCGACCGACAGACCGCCGTCGTCCAGCGTCAGGGAAGCGAGGGTCGCCACCAGCCACGTGCCGGTGGCCGGATGTTCGAACGCGACACCGTGGGCGGGGGGTGCGCCGGCGTGGGGTCCCACGCGGCGCAGGTGGGACCGGAAGCTGAAGCCAGCGAGCTCGAGTCGCAGCTCCAGGGCTTGAAACCATTCGTCCAGCTCGAGCCGGCGTTCCTTTGGATCGATGGGTTCGAGGTGAATCGGTTCGAATCGCAGCTTCCGCCATCGCCGCCAAGAAGCCGCCAGCGTACCGACGAGCGCTCCGAGCACCAAAAGCCAGCCCAGCGCTTCGAAGCCCAGTTGCGCATCCACGGGGCAACGATAGCAGCACGAAGGCCGGTGGGGCAGTTAGGGTCGCCAGGTCGGGACCCAAGCGGGAGGGATGGGTTCGAGAGGTCTTTGGCCTCCCGAGGTTCAGTTCGCCGGGTCGGGGTCCACGGCGAAGGACGTCGAGGGCTTCAGGAGCCTCCCGAAACCACGTGGCGTACGAAGTCCGATTCCGTCAGGATCCCCACCAGCGATTCGCCGTCGACCACCGGGAGACATCCCAGCTTGTGGGCCATCATCAACTCTCCAGCTTCGGAGGCAGGCGTTTCGGGAGATACCGAATCTGGATCGTGAACCATGATATCCGATACCTTCACCTGGCGCAGCAACTCGCGTTGCACGCTCATCGGCAATTCCATGGCTTGACCCAGCGCTCCCCTCAACAGATCGCGCTGCGTCAACAAGCCCACCAGGGTGTCGTCCTCGTCGTCGACCACCGGCAGATGCCGAAAATGTCCGGTGGTCATCAGATCGTACACGGTGGCCAAGTCTTCGTCGCGGCGAACGACCTGGGGATCGGGGGTCATCAGATCTCGTACGGTCAACATGCTCGATTCCTTCGCCGGGCCCGGCCCGACAATGACTCTGCAAATCAGAAACCGTGCCAGCCCTTCCGGCTCGATTGCAGGGTGTGGAGTTACCGGCCCGCCCCGTGGGCGCCGCGGCGACGTTACCGTCCATACTTGCGATGGCCGGCGACGTTCCTTAGACGACGGGGGGTGAAAAGACGGGATCTCCTGATGCGGGGCCTGGGCATGGGCTCGTTGGGCGTCGGGGCTTTGTTCGTTCGGCGAACCGGATGGGGGTCGGCGAGCCGGTTGGTGGCTCGAGCGGCGAGCCCGGTCGACCTGGCTCCAGGCCTCGAAGTGCGGGTCATCGAACGGGTGGGCGAGTCCATGGACGACGGGGTGCCCGTGCCGGGCCTGCCGGACGGCATGGGTCTGTTCGAAAATTCCGACGGCCACTGGGTCCTGATGCGGAATCACGAGCTGCCCGCATCCAAACGGGGTCCTCTGCCCGGCGGCGGCTTTCCCCCCGAAGCGTACCGTCCCGGCGGCGGCGCACCCGACTCGGCCGGCGGGGTGACCCGCTTGGTGGTCGACCCGAAAACCCTGACCCGGGTTCGCTCCAACGGCGTCCTGGCCGGCACCCAGCGCAACTGCTCCGGCGGCGTGAGCCCATGGGGGTGGTTGTCCTGCGAGGAGACCGTGGCGGAGGGGCACGGCTACGTTTTTTTGGCCCCGGCAGACGCGGAAAGCTGGGTCCCGGCCCGGCCGATTCGGGGCTACGGCCGCTTTCACCACGAAGCCGTCGCCGTCGGGCCCGACCACGTGGCCTACCTCACCGAAGATCGAAAGGATGGCTGTCTGTACCGGTTTGTCCCAGAGCGCCCCGAGCGTCCGTTCGAGGGACGCCTGCAGGCCCTTCGGGTGACCGGCGAGCCCAGGTTCGACACGGCGAACGGACTCGAACCGCAGCAGTCCGTGTCGATCGATTGGATCGACGTGGGCGACGGCGACCGGGTTCGGGACGACCTTCGATACGAGGCCGCCGAACGGGGCGCGGCTCGCATCTGCCGGGGTGAGGGCATCGTGTGGCACGGCGACGGCGTGTTTTTCACCGCCACCACCGGGGGGCCCCGGGGACGCGGTCAGGTATTTCGCCTGCGCCCCGAAGCCGGGCTGCTGACGCTGGTCGGGCAATCGGAGGATCCATCGGTCCTCGATTGCCCGGACAATCTGACCGTCACGCCCTGGGGCGACGTCATCGTGGCGGAGGACGGATGGGGCGAACAGTTCATTCGGGGCATTCGCCCGGACGGAACGGTCTACGACCTGGCCCGCAACGCCACTTCGACCGGGGAGTTCGCCGGCATTTGCTTGGCCCCCGACAGCCGCACCCTGTTCGTGAACCTGCAAAAGGACGGGCTCACGGTGGCGATCCGCGGCGACCTGAAAGGAGCGTCCCGTGGTTGAACCCTGGACGGACGGCCCGAGACTCCTGGAACGACTCCGGGCCACGCCCCCCTTGGTGCAGTGCATCACCAACTACGTCTCCATGGACATCGCCGCCAACGCGGTGCTGGCCGTGGGTGCATCGCCGGCCATGGTCCATGCCCGAGAAGAAGCGGCCGACTTCGCGGCCTTGGCGTCGGCCTTGGTGCTCAACATCGGAACCGCCTCCGGCCACTGGGTCGACGCCATGGTCGATGCGGCGCGGGTCGCTCGAAAACGAGGCCGCCCGGTGATTCTGGATCCGGTGGCCGCGGGGGCCACCGCCTTTCGCCGCGAAGCCTGTCGCCGACTTTTGGAAGTGGGGGTGGACGTGATTCGGGCCAACGCGTCCGAAATCCTGGCGCTGGCAGCGGACAGCGGCGCCCGAGGTCGAGGCGTCGACGCCACGGACCCCGTCGAAGACGCGTGGCAGGCGGCCCGAGAGCTTCAGCAGAAGACGGGCGCCGTGGTGGCGGTGACGGGTCCGGTGGACCGGGTATTCGACGAACACCGCACCGCCGAGATTGCGGGTGGGCACCCGCTGATGGCCAAGGTTACGGCGGTGGGCTGCGCCGCCAGCGCGGTGGTCGGGTCCTTTTGCGCGGTGACCGACGACTATTGGGGAGGGACCGTGGCGGCCCTGTCCGCTTTCGGGACCGCTGGCGCGGCAGCTGGGATCGACCACCCCGGGCCCGCGACCTTTCGGACCCGACTGCTCGACGGGCTGCACGCCCTGGAGCCGGCGGAGCTCGCCGGTGTGCAGATCCTTTGAATCGCCCCACCCTGATGCTCGTGACCGACCCGGCCTACGCTCCGAACGAGGGCTGGCCAACGTTCTTGTCGGGGCTGGTCGAAGCCGGGGTTACGGCAGTGCAGGTGCGGGACAAACATGCCGCGGGCCGTCCCTTGGCCGAGCTGGTCCGGTCCATCCGTGCCGTCCTGAAGCCCCACGGCGTCCCGGTCCTGGTGAACGATCGGATCGACGTGGCGTGGTCCGCCGGCGCGGACGGGGTGCACCTGGGGCAAGACGACTTGCCGTTGGAGGACGCCCGGCGGTGGCTCGGCGGCCACGCGGTCATCGGATGGTCGGTGGACGACCCGGCGCAGTTGCAGCAGCCATCGATCGAAGCCGCGACCTATGTGGCCGCGAGCCCCGTCTTCACCACACCGAGCAAGTCCGACGCGGGCCCTCCCCTGGGTCTGGACGGGGTCCGGCGGCTCCGAAACCAGTATGACGGGTGGCTCCTCGGCATCGGCGGGATCTCGGCAGATAACGCTGCCGAAGCCCGTCAGGCCGGCCTCGATGGCGTCGCAGTGATCTCGGCGATCCTGGGGGCACCCGATCCTCGGCAGGCAGCCGCCGCCCTCCGCCGGGCGATCGACGTTCCGGCCGCATCGTCCTCGACGTGAGGCATGGGGGGGTCCCCAGTTCGTTGCAGGATCGGCGCAATTGGGGGATCCTCCGGGCGTGGCCTGGGATGACCTTCCGCCGACGGTGGCCGGAGAAGACCAAGGGTCGAGGGCCGGCCCCATCCGCCTGACCCTGATCGGTCCGGACGGGGTCTCCTCGCGAACGTTCGGGGAGACGGCCCGCATCACCATCGGTCGGTCTCCCCACCATCCGATCTGTCTGAACGATCCGGAGGTCTCCCGGGACCATGCGGTCCTCACGGTCGGTCCGGTCAGCTGGCTCGAGGACCGGGACAGCGCCAACGGCACCTGGCTCGGCGAAGAAAAGCTTCCGCCCCGCACTCCGAAGCCCCTGTCCCACGGGCAGTCGTTCCGAATCGGCAAGACGCTGTTCGCCCTCTTGGCGGAGTCCGTGGTCGAGGGTCTGAGCCCCGAGGAACAGCGGCAACGCGAACGCATCCTGGATGCCTTGAACCGAACGGCGGGCAATCAAAAAGAGGCGGCGCAGCTTCTCGGCATCAGCCGGCGCACCCTGTCCAACTGGCTCGATCGCTACCAGATCCCGCGCCCGCGAAAGCGCGGAGGCGCTTCCGAAGGCTGACTCTCTCCTGGGTCGGGCTTTTCGGGGGCTGCACCGCCGGCGTCGGGGTTGCCGGGTCGGAGCTTGGGTGGGTTGCGTCGGGGGGCTCGAGGGCCGCCGCGCGGGTACGGCGCTCTCGGGGCGCCCGGCTCCGAAAGGCCGTGGGCCCGCCTCGGCTGGGGACCCTGGTACCGTCCGCTTCGAAAGACCCCG
>DAPKRQ010000336.1:0-2060 GCA_031800475.1 Myxococcales bacterium LLY-WYZ-16_1 | reverse complement strand
CTTTTGTTCGCCCACGAGTCGGTGCAGCCGTTGATCGAGCTACAAAAGCAGCTCCGAGAAGAGCGGGGCCTTCCGAAGCGGGAAGTCCCTCCGGAAGACAAGGACGAGGCGCTCGAGCGTCAGGTTCAAGAGATCGCCACGCCCCTTTTGTCGTCGGCGGTGGTCGTTCCCGAGAAGGCGGCTCGATACGACGCCATCGACGACGCCAAGGCGCAGACGCTGGCCAAGCTCCGGGAGGCCCTGGGTGAGGAGACCTACGCCGAAAAAGAAAAGCTCGCCAAAGGGGCTTTCGGCGACCTCAAGTACAACCTGGTTCGCTCGAAGATCGTGAGCGAGAAGAAGCGGATCGACGGCCGAGGGCTGAGCGACGTGCGGCCGATCTTGTGCGAGGTCGGAAACTTGGAGCGGGTCCACGGGTCGGCGCTGTTTCAGCGAGGCGAGACCCAGGCGGTGGTCACCACCACCTTGGGCACCAGCGCCGACGAGCAGAAGCTCGACACCCTGGAGGGATTTTCGTTCAAGCGCTTTTTGCTCCATTACAACTTCCCGCCGTACTCGGTGGGTGAAGTGAAATTCCTTCGCTCGCCCGGCCGTCGAGAGATCGGTCACGGTGCCCTGGCCGAGCGTGCGGTGGAGCGTTTGGTGCCCGAATCCGAGGACTTTCCGTACACGGTGCGCATCGTGTCCGAGATCACCGAGTCGAATGGTTCGTCGTCCATGGCCACGGTCTGCGGGGCCACCTTGTCCATGCTGGACGCGGGCGTGCCAATGAAGGCCATGGCGGCTGGCATTGCCATGGGTCTCATCGAGCAAGATGGAAAGATCGCGATCCTTTCGGACATCCTGGGCGACGAAGATCACCTGGGAGACATGGACTTCAAAGTCTGCGGAACCGACAAGGGCATCACCGCGGTTCAGATGGACATCAAGCTCACCGGGGTGAGCCGACAGACCCTGGAGGCGGCCCTCGACCAGGCGCGGGAAGGACGGCTTCACATTCTGAACGAAATGCGCAAGGTCATCTCCGAGCCTCGCTCCGAAGTGAGCCGGTGGGCGCCGCGCATCACCAAGATGAAGGTGAAGCCCGAGCGGATCAAAGACGTGATCGGACCGGGTGGAAAAGTCGTTAAAGACATCGTGGCCAAAACCAACGTGGCCATCGACATCGGCGACGACGGCACCATCAGCTTGGCGTCCAGCAACGCCGAGATGGTCGATAAGGCCATCAAGTTGATCAAGGACATCACGCGAGAGCCCGAGGTCGGAAAGGTCTATTTGGGGAACGTCCGCAAGGTGACCGATTTTGGGGCATTCGTGGAGATTTTCCCGGGTACCGACGGACTGGTGCACATCTCCGACTTGGCCGAAAAGCGGGTCAATCGAGTGGAGGACATCGTCCGTGAGGGAGACGAGGTTGTGGTCAAGGTGACCGGCATCGATCGCCAGGGCAAAATTCGTCTGTCTCGAAAGGAAGCCATTGGAGAGAAGGTGAGCGAAGAGTGACCGGACGAGTCTCGGTGAAGGTGCGGGTGGTGCATGGACGCCCAAACCTTCCGCTGCCGGGATATGCGACCGAAGGGTCGGCCGGTATGGACCTGCCCGCGGCCGAGGCCGCGACGCTCCCCCCGGGCGGTCGGGCTTCCGTTGGCACGGGTTTGGCTCTCGAGCTTCCGGAGGGCATGGAAGCTCAGGTCCGGCCCCGCTCGGGTCTGGCCTTTCGGCACGGCGTCACGGTCCTGAACGCTCCCGGGACCGTCGACTCGGACTACCGGGGCGAGGTGAAAGTGCTGCTCGTGAACCTGGGTGACGCGCCGTTCGAGATCGCCCCCGGGGACCGGATCGCCCAGCTGGTCGTGGCGCCGGTGACGCGGGCCGAACTCCACGTGGAGACCACCCTCGCCGACACGGACCGGGGTGCAGGGGGCTTCGGCCACACCGGCGTTTGACGATCCCGGTCACGAACAGTCGTCGCTTAGGCTCGTTCGAAACGACGGGAGCCCTCGCGGGAGCTGAAGGGAGCGTCGGGTAGCTCGCTGACCGCAGGGTGAGACGTTCGCGGG
>DAPKRQ010000335.1:0-4747 GCA_031800475.1 Myxococcales bacterium LLY-WYZ-16_1 | reverse complement strand
TGACCTGGCGGAGGCATCCCGCTAAGCTCCTCCCGGTCGTGACGTCGGGCATCGGCAACTCCCTTCCGGTACGAACCCCCACCGACCGGACCGAGCCGCTCGGGTCCGAACACGCGCCCGAGCGCGGCGAAGTCCGGGCGCCGAAGACGCCCGAGGCTGTCCCGAGCACGCCGGCGGACCGAACCCGGCTCACGGACGCGTCGAAGCTCCCTTCTCGCCTCGCCGCCTTCGTCGAGCGCAGCCCCTTCGCAGCCTACCTCGACGGGTGGGCTCGGGGACGGCCCCTCGACCCGAGCGAGGTCTCCACGGCCCTGTTCTCCCTCGAGACCTCGGACCTCACCCAGGGCGATCGGGTCGCCCTTCGCAAACATCTGCTGAAGCAGCTTCCTTCGGAGCGAAAGGGATTGCACAAGACGGAAGCCGCCACCTGCGGCCGGCCCCAGGCCCGTCACATCGTGCAGCTGATGCTTCCGTGGACGCCGGAGCAGGGCAAAGAGCTGGCTCAGGTGGCGTCCCTGTCGGATGCGCGCGAGCAATTGACCGACCTGAAGGCGCGCGCCCGAGCCGCCATCGACGACCTCGAGCACCGCAGCGATTGGACGGACCGAGATCCCTTCTTCGATCGAGTCCGAGAGGATGCAGCCCGACGCCTCGCTCACCTTCAGCCCCGGATCGACGAGCAGCAGGCCATCGTCGACGGCTTCGCCGCCTGGCCGACGGAGCGCTTCGCTGCCGAGATCGAGCGCTTTCGCACGGAAGGGTGGGCGGTCGAACCAGAACGGGCAGGAGAGCTGCTGTACGGCCTGCGCCGCCTGAATCTGGGGACCGAGGAACTCCGAGCCTTGCAAGATGCGTTGCTCGAGGGAGTTTCAGAGGATCGTTGGCCGCCCGAGACCGAAGCGTCTCCGACGGCCGAGTCGCTGTTCGGATTGATGATGGGGACCGGCACGGCCGACCTGAAAGAACTGGCAGCTGTTCCGTCGACTCCCGAGCTCGAGGCGATTCAAAAGAGCCTGATAGACCTTCCGGTGCGTCTTCTGCAAGACCCTCTGACCCGCGTCAATGCCACTGGCCGCGGGGTGGAACCCGAAGGCGCAGCGGTTTTGGCCTACACCCTGAAGGCGCTGAAGATGGAGCCTGAACAACTCGACCGACTGAAGGCCGCCCTGATCGAGCACCTGCCAGAGCCCGCGGAGGACTCGGGCATCACACGAGCCCAGGTCGAAGCGAAGGTGCGCGAAGCAAACGACGCCGAATCGCTGGTGCGGGCGTTTACCGGCGAACTGCTGGGACGAGCTCCCTTGCCGCTCGATCGCAGAAAGCTCACGGATCTCATCGCTGAAACCCAAGGCGAGCGCGGGCGAGCCACCTTGCAACGGGTGATGCTCCTGGACGGCCGCACTTCCGATTCCCTCACCGAAGACGAAGCAAAGCGGCTCGGCGATCTCGATCGGTCCATTCGAGCCCTTTCCTCGAGACTCGACGAGCTAAAAGACGCGCGCCGGGGCGTCAACGACGTGAACGGACGCCGGTGGCTCGACCAGCTCGAGGTCGACGTGCTCGTCGGGGGCGCGGTGGGCGTGCCCGGGGTATTTTCGGGCTCGGTGATGGGCGGCGTGCAGGTGGACGAAGCCGACCCGACCACCGGCCGCAGGGAAATGGGCGTGGCGGGGTACGCCATGCCGGCCATGTCGGTGGGCGGTTATGGCAAGCTGGATGTCCGGTACGACCGGGCCGAAGGCCTCGGGATCAGCGGGGGCGGCGGCGCCGACTTTCTCGGAATTTGGGGTGGTCCGGGCGGAAAGAGCTGGGGCAACGTCTTTGCTGGCGGCATCTGGGTGCCGCAGGTGATCAACGTGGGAGCTGGATACGGCGTGGACGACGGACGCGCCTACGGCGCCCTGATCCTCGGGACTTTCTGGCCCCCCTTTTCGACCGCCTCGGGACGGGTGGATGCAGTGGTGCGCCATCCCGGCTTGGCCGTCGGGGCTGAGGTGGCCGCGGAGATGGTACGAAACCTTTCGGAATCGGCCCTGGTATCGGGGGGCAAAGAGCTCTTTTCCCGGGCGGCCGAGTGGCTCGGCCAGGGGCTCCGTCCGGTGATCGAACCGGTGACGGACACGGTCCGCGAGGCCCGCTTTCGCGTGAAGGCAGATTCGGCCGCCCGCGGCTTGCCGAAGGACGCCGGAGATCGCTTCATCGACTGCCTGCGGGTCATGCAGGGGCCCAGTGAACGAACCCGACCTGCAGCCGGCCAAGACGCCGAAGGGCTGGCTGCCTCTCATCAGGACGATGTGAAGCGGATGCTGCCCGACCTGCAGGCCGTTGCAGCGAACCATCCGGAGCACCTGGAAGCGCAACTTCTGTTGTCGGCAGCCCATCACTTGGTCGGCCAAGGCGACGCCGCACTCGAGGCCGCCGAACGGGGTATCCGAGTTGCCGATGGGCGGAGCGATCGAAAGGCCACCGAGCAGACCCGAGAAAACTACGTGGGCCTGGCGCTATCTCATGGCAAGCACGCCGAGGCTTGGCCGGTGTTGCAAGACTGGCTGGCCGAATCACCCGGGCTCCGCCCGCGCCTGCACCTGGTCACTTGGCTCGCCGGCCAGGGCCGAGAGCAAGAAGCGAAGCAGCTGGCGGAGGCACTCGTGTACGAAAACCCCCGTTCGTTCGAAGCCCAACGGGCCCTGGCGGCGGTCACGGGAACTGCTCCCACGGCCCAGGTATCGACCTGAGGTTGAGGAATGGGAGTTTCCATCGGGTAGAAAGCGCGTCGAGCGAGGCCTCGAGCAACTGGGCGTCTGGACCGAGAACCCGGCGGGCTCGTTTCAGCCCATGCTCGGCGGCCGAGGCGCCCAGACCCGCGTCGAGGCGAGCCCCGACGAGTGCCGCCACCGCTTCTCGGTGGCGTTGTCCCCTTCGCCGGTAGATCTGACCGGCTCGAGCGGTGAGAGCTCGGGCGCCGCGCAGATCGTCGCCCGCTTGGAGAAGGCCGCAAAAGAGCAGCACGTCGCCCACCTCGACCGCGTCTTCCCCAACGGCCGTGATGGTCAGATCCAACGCCCGGGCCGCCAGGCTCTGGGCCCGTCTCCTCCCCGCACCGTTGTCGCCCAGCTCCAGCACGGCCAGGGCCCCCAACAGGGGAACCACCGCCGCTCCCGAGTCCCCATCTCGGTCCTCGATCTCGGCCACCGCATGTTCCAGCGCCGCTCGTGCCGCACCGACATCTCCTTGCGCGGCCGACACATTGGCCAGGTCGGCCTGCAGGACCGCCCTTCGCGAGTCTCCGTCGGGCAGCATGCGCAATCCCGCCACGAAGCGCCCCCGGGCGTCGGCCCACCGCTCCTGGGCCGCATCGATCAGACCGAGAGCCCGCAGTGCCCGCACCGCCCCGGTCCGCTCTCGGCCCGGCTTTCGCAAGATGTCTTGCAATTCAGCCTCGGCCCGAGACCGCGCCGTCGCCAGATCGCCTCGCTCCATACATTCGGCAACCGCATCGAGGGGATCCTTTTCCATCCCCGAATCTTGACGCTCATCCCGCGGAGGATCCACCGGCGACGGGGGACACGGTTGTCGAGGCGAATTTGAGCCCGCCGACGGCGCGCGTGAACGGCCGGGTGTGTCTCGAACGATCAAGCCCGCGGGGCCACGTCTGTTCGGATCGTCACGCAGTTCACGATGGCGCGGATCATCCGAGACGCACCCTGTGTTCCGAAAGCGGATCTTCGGGTCGATCCAGGTCCTACGGATTGGCCACGGCCATGGTCTCGGGAGCGGTTGGTTCCATCGACGGCCACGCGGTACCCTGCGCCCGTGCGCACCCGATGGCGGATGGTGCCCACCGCCTCCTGCGGTGGCGTCCGGGACTACCTGCCTCAAAGCGTGCCCCTCTCGGGGCCTCGGATCGTGCGGTGGCTGGCCGAAGCGAGCGATCCCGCCCAACGAGTCGCCCCCGAAACCAGGCAGGTCCCCGTGCCGCCCTTTCAGCTGTTCGCGGTGCATTATGCCAAAGATATCGTGATCGAAACCGAACATCCCCATTGGACGATGCACGAATACGCCCAGGTGAACGTGGGCGGCCAGACCATCTGGGTGGCGAAGGACTCGGATCCGGCAGGGGTGCAAGTCGTCACAGCCGACCTGCCGAATCTCGAGACCTGGCTGGCCGAGGTGCCCATCCCCCGGCGGCGCCTTCCCGTACACGTCGACGACCGCTCCAAAGACGGCAGGCTGGACCTGACCCTTCGGTACCAAAACCCCCTCGATGAATTCACGACCGTTGCTTTCTCGGCCACACCCAAAGCGAAGATCGAACGAAAGAGGAACAGCTCCACTTTCAATCACAGCCAGCAGGCGGCATCGGTGCTGCTTGACGTGCGCCGCCGTCAGACGAAGGCCCAGGCTTCGGTGCAGTACGCAGATGAACCAGCCCGCATTCGCAAGGTTTGGGGCCTGGCGGCGGTGAAGGCGCTCCTCGAGCAGCTTCAGGGCGGCATCGCCGCAGCCTCGATGCGCGTCACCCCGGCTGCGAACTACCCCGGCCTTTGGATCGAGCGCCCTCATCCCGAAACCCCATGGCCTACCCGCAGCGAAGAGTCGTGGCTCTGGGAGGGCACAGGCGGCACCGGACAGCTGACCCATGCGAGCCACGGCGCCCGTCACGTCCTGACGTTTCGAACCGGGGGTCTGGCCGAGGCCGAGGTTCATTGGGACGGACTCGAGGGGCCGGCGCTCCAGCTTCGACTGT
>DAPKRQ010000334.1:0-1903 GCA_031800475.1 Myxococcales bacterium LLY-WYZ-16_1 | reverse complement strand
GGGTCCCGGAGGTATACCGACTCCATCGCTCCGAGTGCGCCGGTCCTTCTGACCGGCCCCAACTCGATCCTGACCCCTTTGTCCTCGAGATCAGCGACGAGCTCTTCCGTCGTTCCGGTGACGATGAGGCAGAGGTCCGCGCTCCCGGGTGTCGGTGCATGCGCCTTTGGCTCGAGCTCTGCACCCGCGACGTGGAGGTTCAGCTTCTGCTGTCCAAAGGAGAGCGCCTTTCGGCCATTGCCGAACACAACCAAGTCCATCCCGAGCACTTCGGTGTAGAAGCGAATCGTTCGCTCTGGATCCCGTACCGTGAGTACAAGGTGGTCGACTCGATCTACGGAGACCATGCCGAGCCCTGGATATCAAACACCACGGGTTCGTGCACGGTCTCGCTCTGCACACGAGGCTCATCCAACACGGCCTCACGCAGTTGCGGCACGCCCAATGAGGATCGAAGAGGTCGTCCAGAAGAGCGTGGGGACTGACGAGGCGATCAACTGGCCCGTCTATTCGCCGGGTCCCGAGGGCCGGAACTTGGAAGGACGGAAGGGGGCTGGCGCAACCACTCATTCGGCGATAAACGAAATGAAAGTCATCCCCGAGCCATTGCTCGTTGTTATAGCCGATATAGCTACGTGGATACGTTCACGGCCCCGCCGCTCGTGTCAGACTCCTTTCATGAGACGCTTCGCGAGCTTGTCGATGGCGACTGGGTTCACCATGACGATATTGGGCTCAGCAGCTTCTGCCAGGCCGAACTTTCCAGACCAAATTCCAGCGACTCCAGCCGGTTGCGGAACCTGCCATCTGGATTCTCGAGGGGGCGGGCCGCGCAATCCTTTCGGGAGTGACGCGGGGGTGTTTCGCAATGATGGGATCATCGACTGGGCAGGCCTGTCGGGACTCGATTCCGATGGAGACGGTCGCACCAATGGTGAGGAGCTCGGCGATCCCGATGGAGTGTGGGTTTCAGGCGATCCCGCTCCTGCGGGGCCCTACACGCTTCCGGGCGTCGTTGACGAACGACCGGAGCCCGAACCCCAACCTGACGGGGAACCCGAACCATTGCGTGAGGTAAGCTACGACGGAGAGGGAGGATGCACGCATACCTCTTCTACCAGCCAGCCGGGTTGGCTCTTCTTGGTAGTGCTGGCAGTATGTTGCGGCCGAAGGTACCTTCGTCGACGAGATCCGGTGCCACCCGCTCGTTACCGAAGTGATTGGAGCACGTGATGCGAACATGACCACGGTGCCCACTGCGTGCAACCTCGAGTCCCGTCAGACCTGCACTCGCCTCTGCGACCATTTGTCGACAGTCCTCCGCGAATGCCTCGCCCGCCGGCGTCAAGCCGAAGCTACGTGTGCTGCCATGGATAAATGGAACTCCTGAACGTTCCTCTAGTAGACGTCTGCACCCGGGACGTTTCTACAAAGTCGTAAACCTCCATACCGCGAGCCCAGACACGGGACGAATACGGATGCTTGCGGTTCGAGACTCGTTCGTCTGCGGCGGCCGAACGATCCCATCGTCGCGCGAAATGGAGGTCTATTCTGCAGGAAGATAGCTTCGACCTATGGCTGCCATAGCGCAACAAACAGCCCCATCGGAAGATTCATCCAGTAGAATGGGTCGGCAGCCTGGCTGCACGAAGGAGCAAATGTGAACCACAAAAGGCCATCGTCACTCGTCGCCCCTCTTTTGGGCGCTATATTTATCCTCGCCCCACACAACATGGCTCGAGGAGCAGGCTTCGTTGATTCGCGTGGTGAGGCAGCCACGTTTCACGACGGAAGCCCGCAGCAACTGATTGTCAAGTACCGAGAAGCAGCAGGTTCCTCCGGCATTCGCCGGCGGATCGCAGCTCGCTTGGCACAGCGGTCACAATCACGGACGAGAGCTACC
>DAPKRQ010000333.1:0-2110 GCA_031800475.1 Myxococcales bacterium LLY-WYZ-16_1 | reverse complement strand
GGCCTTCATCGCACACGCGGCGTCGCTGCGTCAGGCTTTCGCCCATTGCGCAAAATTCCCCACTGCTGCCTCCCGTAGGAGTCTGGACCGTGTCTCAGTTCCAGTGTGGCTGATCATCCTCTCAGACCAGCTACCCGTCTTTGCCTTGGTGAGCCATTACCTCACCAACAAGCTGATAGGGCGCGAGCCCATCCTCCGGTGCCAGGCCGTCTCCGGTCCCCAGCTTTCCCCCCGTAGGGTCGTATCCGGTATTAGCACGCCTTTCGGCATGTTATCCCGGGCCAAAGGGTAGGTTACTCACGTGTTACTCACCCGTGCGCCACTCTACTCGATCCCGAAGGACCTTTCGCGTTCGACTTGCATGTGTTAAGCGCGCCGCCAACGTTCGCTCTGAGCCAGGATCAAACTCTCCAATTCACTTGGAAAACTGATCCATCCAACGAAGTCGCCTCCGCTGGCTAAAAAACTTAAGGCTCGAGGGCCAACAAATCTGTTGGTCGATGGTATTCGGATTTCAAAGACCCAGGGGCCGTCTCGCGACGGCCGCTCCGCCGATGCGGGCTGACGGGTGTACCGTTCAGCCTAACCCCTGTCAAGGGGCGGGCGCGGCTTTTGTTGCCTCTCGGCAGCGCCGCGCCCCGCGTCGCGAAGCGTGAGCGGCGGTATAGAGATGCCAGTTGGCGCCGTCAACCCGTTTCCCTTCGTTTTTCGAAAAAAGGTCTGCGGGACGTTCGCCGGACCCTGGCACGGGGTCGAGGCACCCGGCCGTGGGCCTGTGCCCTGCGGCATCGTCCCGAAAAAGCGGCCGCCTCGGCCCCACATTTCCGGGCTGCCCGAAAGCTCGGCGGCCGAGGGTCCTACCGAGGACCCCGAACCGGTCGAAACGAAGGCCACCCCTCCGCCCGGCGGGGCGGAGCCGGAAGCCCCCGGTTCGACCGCAGCCATCCGAACAGACTGCACGAGCGCCCCCGACCCGATTCAATCCGTTGCGAGAAGCCGTTCCAGCAAGTCGGTCCGGCGATTTCGCTGCAGCCGCTTCGAGCGGACGATCGCTCGCAGGTCGATCGCGGCCTGCTCGAAATCATCGTTCACCACCAGGTATTCGTAGGAGGAGGCCCGCCTGATCTCGTCGCGCGCCTTCGCGAGCCTAGACTCGATCGCGTCGAGCGAGTCGGTCCCTCGGTTGTTCAGCCGCCGCTGAAGCTCCTCCATCGACGGCGGCAGCAAGAAGATCAAAAGCGCTTCGGGAATGCGTTCGCGAATCTGTTCGCCGCCTTGCACGTCGATATCGAGCAGAACATCGACCCCTTCTTCGAGCTGAGTCTCAACCGCCTTGAATCCCGTGCCGTAGCGATGCTCGAACACCTGAGCCCATTCGATGAACTCGTTCGCTCGAATCATTCGATCGAATGTATTGGCGTCCACGAAGTGGTAGTCGCGCCCATCGACCTCTTCTCCACGGGGAGGTCGCGTCGTGTACGAGATGCTGCGCGCCGTGTGCGACATCGTCTGCAGGAGCCGGCGACACAGGCTGGTCTTGCCGGTCCCCGACGCCGCCGAAATCACGATGGGAAAACCTCGTCGGCTCACGTGCGCCTCATTCCACATTCTGCACCTGTTCGCGCATCCGCTCCAGCTCGGCCTTGACCTCCACGACCACTTCCGTGGCCTCCGGAAGTTTCGATCCGACGGTCGTGATCTCCCGATTCATCTCCTGCAGCAGAAAATCGAGCCTGCGCCCCACCGGACCTTCGGCATCGAGCAGGGTCTCGAACTGAGCCCGGTGGCTGTCGAGTCGCTCCAGTTCTTCCCTCACGTCGACCCGGTCCGCGAGCAGTGCCGCCTCTTGATGCAATCGCTGAGGCTCTAGCCCGGACTCGTACAGCTCTGCCAGCCGGGATCGAAGCCGGTCCATCCGGCGCTGCACCCCCTGGCTGGACAGGGCTTTTAGCTGTCGACCCGCGACTTCCACCCTAGCCAAACGCCGGCGAAGCTCCCGGCCCGTGTTCTCTCCTTCGTCCCGGCGCATCCGAACCAGTTGATCGAGCGCCCCACCCAAGGGGCCCTCGAGCATCTCGGCCTCCCAACTGCCCCCCCCCCCATTCGCCCC
>DAPKRQ010000332.1:0-22780 GCA_031800475.1 Myxococcales bacterium LLY-WYZ-16_1 | reverse complement strand
GTTCGAAGATCCGGAGCTTCAGCCAGTCGCGTCGGCGACCGATCCCGAAGCCCGGTCCCGAGCCCTGGCCCTGCGAGGCTGGCAGGCCCTCACACCCACGGCCGAAGCCCCGCCCCTCGCGGAGCGCTGGCTGCGGGAGTTCGAGGAACGTCTCCCTTCAAACGAGCCAGCTGGACGGCGCGGCGCGCGCGCCCTGCTCGAGGCCGTGCGACCGCGGGGAAAGCCCAGCTCGGCGGAACGAAGCCGGCCTTCGCCCGACCCATCCGATCGGACGAAGCTGGAGGAACGGCTCGCCCGCGGCTTTCGGCGGTTTCACGGCACCGCCGGCGCCCTGTTTCATCACCTGGCGCTTTTCGCCCTCGAGGGCCAGCGGCTCCGGGGGGAGCTCGTGCGCCGCCTCGAGCTCCCGGGCGCGAAGGGGAA
This sequence comes from Myxococcales bacterium LLY-WYZ-16_1, assembly GCA_031800475.1. Lineage (GTDB taxonomy): Bacteria > Myxococcota > Kuafuiibacteriia > Kuafuiibacteriales > Kuafuiibacteriaceae > Kuafuiihalomonas > Kuafuiihalomonas phototrophica. The sequence continues at coordinate 22,357 of DAPKRQ010000332.1, read as the reverse complement.
CTGGACATGGGCTTGAGACCGGCCGCAGCCCGGTGGTTCGAGCTGCTCACGCCGCGCGATCAACTCGTGGCGGCACTCGACTGCCTGGCCGCCTCGGGCGCGGTGGAGCTGCAAACCCACAGCCAGACCGAAACCCAGGTGGTGGTGCCGGACCTGGACGCCAAACTCGCCGAGTACGAGGAGCTCGTGCAGCGCTTCGGCGCGGTGTGGCCCGCCCCTCAGTGGACCGCGGACCGGCCGCCCATGGACCCGTCTCACACGGTCGACCGGGCCCTCGCCGATCTGGGCGCCTGGCAGAGCGCGGCCGAGGGTCGGGTCTTGGAGCTCGAGCGACTCCAGGTGGAGATCCTCGAGCTCGAGCGCCTCGTCCAGGTCCTCGGGTCGGCCCGACCACGGCTGCCGAATCTGGCCCACCTCTCGGGCGCCGGGCCTTTTTTGGCCGCGCGGCTCTACCGCATGCCCGACCACGCCCTGCCGCAGACCCTGTCCCCTTCGATCATCGTCCAGTGGTTCGACTGCGGGGGCGTGCCCCATCTATTGGCCACGGGGCCGACGGCGCAGGTGGATGAGCTCGAAGAACGGCTCGTGGAGTGGGGCGCGCGGCCGATCGCCGTTCCTGCCGAGCTGCCGCCGGATCCGGCCGACGCGGCCGAGGCGGTCTGCGGGCGCATCGACGATCTGAAGGCTCGGCGGGCGGCGCTAACGTCCCAACTCGAGGCGCTCCATGTCCAGCATCGGGTCGCGGGCGCCCGCGGCGACCTGGAGTTTTCGAAGTGGCTGGCTCGGTGCGCGCCGGCCCTTCCCGCCACCGAGCATTTCGCTTGGATCACCGGCTGGACCAGCGATCTGGAAGGCACGGCGATCCGGGAGCGTCTGGGTGAAAGCCAGGTCAACCACGTCTTTCGTTTCACCGAAGCCCCACCCGGCGCCCAGTCGCCGGTGGTTCTGCGAAACCCAGCCTGGATCCGACCGTTCGAAACCTTCGCCCGGCTGATGGGGGTTCCGTCGGGCCGAGAAGCGGACCCGAGCGCGGTGGTGGCCCTCGTGGCCCCGCTGCTGTTCGGCTACATGTTCGGCGACGTGGGTCAGGGCGCGGTCCTGCTGGCAGTGGGCCTCGTTGTCAGGCGCCGCTTTCCCGTGCTCGGCCTGCTTGTTCCCGGGGGCCTGTTCACCATGGGCTTTGGCTTGTTGTACGGCAGCGTCTTCTCGATGAAGGGACTGATCCCGCCGTTGTGGATCTCCCCTTTGAAAGCCCCCTTGACAATCCTCGAGGTCACGGTGGTCGGGGGCGTAGTCGTTCTATCCTTGGGCTTCGTGCTCGATCTGCTGCAAGCCGTGTGGCGCCGGCAGGTCGGACGGTGGCTCGTCCTGCGGGCGAGCCTGGTCCTGGCGTGGCTTGGCGTGCTCGGCGCAATCTTCACTGGAGCGTCGCTTTGGCTCACCGCGGCCGGCGCCGTGATCTTCGTGGCCGGCCGGATGGCCTTCGGCCCCCGGACGGCGGCCCACTTCGCGGGCTCCCTGGGCGAGCTGGTGGAGAGCTTGCTCCAGCTGCTGGTCAACACCGTGTCGTTCGTGCGGGTCGGCGCATTCGCGCTGGCCCACGCTGGCTTGTCGGCAGCGGTGGTGGGCATGGCCGAGGCCACCGGGAGCTGGGTTGGCGCGATCCCGGTCATGGTGTTGGGCAACCTCGCGATCATCGCGCTCGAAGGGCTGGTGGTGGGCGTTCAGACCACGCGACTGGTGCTCTTCGAGTTCTTCACGCGGTTTCTTTTGGCTTCGGGCCGGCCGTTTCGGCCCTTGGTCCGGCCCGAAGGAGGAAACGGGAGGCATTCATGAATCGACGGACGACAGCGGTCGGGTTGGTGGCGACCGGTGGGGTCGGGATCGCCGTCTTGGCGGTTTTCGCGATCGCCCAGGGGCTCGCCCGGGCCGAACCGGAGACGGCCATGGTGGCCGTACTGTCCGACGAGGTCGCCAAGTGGGCCTTCGCGTCCGCCGCGGTTTCGGCCGGACTGTCGGCGGCGGCCGCCGGCTACGCCGTGGCCCACGTGGGGAGCGCAGCGGTGGGCGCCTTGGCGGAAAAGCCGGAGCTGATGGGACGGGCGCTGGTTCTGGTGGGCTTGGCCGAAGGCATCGCCATCTACGGCCTCATCGTGGCCATTTTGATCCTGAACCGCGTGGGAGGCTGAACGTGGCGCAGGTTCCGGTATTCATCGGCGACGAGCTGACCGGCCTCGGGTTCCGGCTGGCGGGACTGGAGGTCCACCATGAAGCGAACCGGTTCGAAGCGGCCTTGGCGGGTGCGCCGCTCGTGATCGTGACTGCCGAGATCGCTGCGGAGCTTCCGCCCGGCCTGCTCGGTCGGGCACGGCGGACCGCACGACCTCCGGTGGCGGTGATCGCCGATGTTCGGGGTCGGCACCGTGCGCCGGATCCGGCGCACCAGGTCCGCCGGACTTTGGGGGTGGCCGATGAAGGAGCCTGAAAGCATCCTGCAGGCTCAGGTCGGGTCCATGCTCGAGCTGCTCGAGAAGTCGTCGCGCGCCCACTGCGTCGAAGTCGAAGGGCAGGCGGCGAACGAAAGCCGGAAGCTCGTGGCTCGAGCCCGGCGCGAAGCACGGGAACGGGTCGCCAAAGCGGTGCGCACCCAGCGCCAGACGAACGGCAGCGAGATCCGCGCCGCCCGGGCGGAGATCGCCACCGAGGCCCGAGCTCGCCTGTGGGTCCGGGATCAGCGCCTGCTCGAGCGGGGCTGGACGGCTTTGGACGAAGCTCTGACCCGCCGATGGGCCGAGCCCGAGCTCCGGCGGCGCTGGGTCCTGGACGTGGCCCGGCGGGCCGCAGAGGTGCTCCCGCCCGACGGCTGGACGATCCACCACCCGAGAACTCTGGATGCGGCCGACCGGGCGGCGCTCGGTGAAGCGCTGGCGGCGCGGGGGATCGAAAGCCCGCGCTGGGGCTCGGCCCAGTTGCAGGCCGGCGTGCGGATCGAACGGGGATCGGTGCGGGTCGACGGCACACCCCGGGGTCTTTTGGTGGACCGAGCCGAGCGGGGAGCGCGGTTTTTGGCGGTGGTCCACGCCATGCGGGAAGCCAGGTCGTGAGCGGGACCATTCGATGGATCGGAGGGCCGGTGCTCCGGGCCCGGGCCGAGAGCCCGTTTCGAATGCACGAAGCTGTTGCGGTCGGACCCTCGGGTTTGGTGGGCGAGGTCGTAAAGCTCGATGACGATGAGGTTGTCGTTCAAGTCTACGAGGACACCACCGGACTCAAGCCCGGGGACCGGGTGGAAGGTTTTGGCGATCCGCTGTCCGTGCGCCTGGGTCCGGGGCTCGTGGGCGGCATCTTCGACGGCCTTCTTCGGCCGCTCGGGGGCAGCTGCGGGGACTTCTTCGCTCCTGGCATGCGGGCCGAGGGAGCCGGACGGATCGCCTTCGAACCTTCGGTCCAGCCCGGTCAGTCCGCCACGCCGGGAATGGCCTTCGGGCGAGCCGCCGGCGAAGGACCCGGCCGGCTCTGCCTGGTGCCGCCGGACGTGCAAGGCGAGATCATCTTCGTTCACGAATCCGCCGAGGTGGAAGATACGCAAGCCATCTTGCGGATCCGAACCGCCGGGGGCGACCGGGAGGTGGCGGCCTCCCACCCTTGGCCGGTCCGTCGGGTCCGTCCGGTCCGAAGACGCCTGGCTCCCGCAGCGCCAATGGTCACGGGCCAGCGCATCCTCGACACCTTGTTCCCGGTGGTCCGGGGGGGCCGCGCCGCCCTGCCGGGCGGCTTCGGTACCGGGAAGACCGTGCTGCAGGAGAGCCTGGCCAAGTGGTGCGACGCGGACATGATCGTCTACGTGGGGTGCGGGGAGCGCGGCAACGAGATGGCCGAAGTCCTCGATGAACTGCCGCGGCTGTCCGACCCGCGGACCGGTCGGCCCCTGATGGAGCGGACGGTGATCATCGCGAACACCTCCAACATGCCGGTCGCCGCCCGAGAGGCCAGCATCTACACGGCCATGACCGTGGCGGAGTACTTTCGCGATCAGGGGCTGCACGTTGCCTTGATGGCCGACTCCACCAGCCGGTGGGCGGAGGCTTTGCGCGAAGTCTCCGGCCGCCTCGGAGAGTTGCCGGCCGAATCCGGCTATCCGGCCTACCTCGCCTCTCGACTCGCAGACTTCTACGAGCGCGCCGCCCGGGTCGAGACCCTGGGCGGAGACGAGGGCTCGGTGACGGTGATCGGGGCGGTGAGCCCGCCGGCCGGCGACTTCTCGGAGCCCGTCACCAGCCACACCAAACGCTACGTGGGCACCTTTTGGACCCTCGACCGGGACCGGGCGCGAGCGAGATTCTACCCGGCCATCCATCCGCTGCAGTCCTACGCCGAAGACGTGGACGTGATGGGCGAGTGGTGGAGCGAGCAAGACAATCCGGACTGGATCGCCCACCGGCAGCGGATCCTGGGGCTGTTGGAGCAGCAGGCACGCTTGGAGCGAATGGCACGGATCGTCGGAAAGGAGTCGCTGCCGCCGTCGCAGCAACTGATCTTGCTCGAGGCGGAAGTGATCGGAGAGGGCTTTCTTCGCCAGTCGTCGTTCTCCGAGGTCGATCGCTACTGCTCCCCCCGGCGGCAGACGGCGATGCTCGGCTTGCTCGTGCGCTTCGTCGATTTGGCCGAAAAGGCGGTGTCCCAGGGCGCGGCGCCGGACCGAGTGGCCAACCTGCCGATCTTTCGCACCCTGCAGCGACTGGGAGAGGAACTGGGCGAGGAGCAGGTCGACCGGATCATGCAGCTTCACGCCGAGCTCGATCGGGACTTTGCCGCCCTGGAGGGCGAGGTCGCATGAGCGCGGACGTTTCGATCGAAGGGGCGGCCCGGCGCATCGAAGGTCCACTGTTGTTCGTGGAGCGGCATGTGGAGGTTGGGCTCGAGGAAGCGGTCGACGTCATCGGCGCCGACGGCTCGTCTCGGGTCGGTCGGGTGGCGGCCATCGACGCGGATCGGATGGTGATCGAAGTCCTGGGATCCACCTCCGGCCTCGGGCTCGAAGGGACCCGGATTCGGGTGCGGGGACATCCACTGCAGCTCGGGGTCGGACGGGACCTGTTGGGTCGGGTGTTCGATGGCGTCGGCCGGCCCGTGGACGGCGGCCCTCCGGTGGCAGCGGAACGCATCCTTCGGATCGACGGGCTGGCCATCAACCCTTCGGCTCGGGATCTGCCCCGGGACTTCATCGAAACCAGCGTTACCGCCATCGATCTCATGAACAGCTTGGTCCGGGGACAAAAGCTGCCACTGTTCAGCGCGGGCGGCCTTCCCCACGACCGGCTGGCCTTTCGCATCGCGCGCCATGCCCGACTGCGGCGCAAAGCCCAGGGTCAGTTTGCCATCGTGTTCGCCGGGATCGGAATTCCCCACGACACGGCCCGGGCATTTCGCCACGCCATGGAAGCGAGCGGAGCCCTGGCCCACACGGTGATGTTCTTGAACCACGCAGACGAGCCGAGCCCGCAGCGCCTGCTCACCCCTCGATACGCCCTCACCGCAGCCGAGTATCTGGCCTTCATCGAGGGCCGGCACGTCTTGGTGATCCTCACCGACATGACCAACTACTGCGAGGCGCTCCGCGAGGTGTCGGCAAGTCACGGCGAGATCCCGAGCCGCAAGGGCTATCCGGGCTACATGTACTCGGATCTGGCGTCGCTGTACGAACGTGCCGGCTGCATTCGGGGCCGGCCCGGCACCCTGACCCAGCTTCCGATCCTGACCATGCCCGCCGACGACATCGGCCACCCCATCCCCGACCTGACGGGCTACATCACGGAGGGTCAGATCGTGCTGTCGAGGGAGCTCGACCGCAAAGGCATCGACCCGCCCATCGCCGTGCTGCCCAGTCTGTCGCGGCTGATGAACGACGGCACCGGAGCGGGCTACACACATGCCGACCATCCGGCTCTGGCGCAGCAGCTCTTCGCAGCTCATGCCCGAGCAGTGCGGATCCGGGTGTTGGCCAGCGTCATGGGGGAAGAGGGGCTGCCCGAAACGGACCGACGGTTTTTGGCCTTCGGCGACGCGTTCGAGCGGCGCGTCGTGCACCAGACGGAGCCGCGCACGCTGGAGGAGAGCATGGAGGTCGCCTGGGAGGTGCTCCGGGAGCTTCCCACCGCAGAGCTGACCCGCCTGTCGCGGGAACAGGTGGCGCGTTGGGTCGATCGAGGCCATCGTGGGTGACGGCGGAGGCGGAGGCGGAGAGTCCGTCACCCGGAGCGCATGGCTGGAGCTGAAGGACGAGGAACGCCTCATGAAGGAGGGGTACGCGTTCCTCGACGAAAAGCGCATGATCTTGGCGGCCGAGATGTTGAAACGGCTTCGCCTACACGACGAACGGGAGGCCCATCGGAGCGAAGGGATGGCGGCGGCGGCAAGGGCTTTGACCCGAGCCATCGAGCGCCACGGTGTAGACGACACGGCCGCAGCAGCTCCGGGGCAGATCGAGGGTTTCGAATCGCAGACCGACCGCTCCAACCTGCTGGGGGTTCGGATCGAAGACGCCCGGGCCCGGATCGAGACCGGTCCCCCGCAGAGGCCTCGGGTGGAGCCCACGACCGAGCTCGAAGACCTGGCTGAGGCCTTTTCTGCCCTGGTGCCGGAGCTGTTCGAGCTGGCGGTGGCCGAGGGCACCCTGCTCCGGCTGACCGACGAGTATGCGAGCACCGAGCGCCGGGCGCGGGCCTTGGAAAACGTGCTGCTACCAGAGCTTCGGGATCGGCTTCACTTCATGGGCGAGCAGCTCGAAGCCATGGACCAAGAAGACGTGGTGCGGGTCCGATTTCGCAAACGCGACAGATGAGTAGACTCCCGCAGCCGGCGGCCTCCGGCTGGTCGCTTCAGCGGAACTCCACTTCATCGAGGCTCGCTTCGAAGAATACACCCCCCTTTTCGAATCGCTCGGTACCAAAGCCCCACCCCAGCCGGAGCTGGGTGGGAATGCGGACGCCGGCCCAGTCGGCCCACGCGGAGACCTTACCCCCGAACACGTCCACGTGGGAGGGATCGTCGTCTCGATGGCGTTCACCCCAAATCGCCAGGGGGTCTTCATTGGAATCCAATTCGACGAAAAGCTCAGTGCGAAGGCCATGGCTTTCGATGGGGGCCGAAATCTTCCGGGGATCGTGCTCGGTCCAGGGGCAATGCACCAAAGAGGTCGGAAGCCAAATCCGCTCCAGGTGGAGCCTTCCGAGGGCCGAACGGTCGACCTTCGGGCCCGCGCTGCGGACCACTGGGATCGCGCCGAACAGCTTCCATTCGAGATGGGCTTGCCCGTCGACGCAGGAGTCCAATCCGGGAAGGGGCAGTCCAAAGAACCGAACATTCGCCCGAAAATCGAAGCCGCGTTCCGGCCGGAGAACCTCGACCCCCTCGAACCGATGCCACCGCCCGGCGACGTACAGCCGACCCTGCAATCGAAACCGGACGGCCCGAAACAACGGAGTGCCCGGCGCGATGCTGCGCCGCAGATAGCGCTGCGCCCCGTCGGGCTGCCCCGAGAGCACTTCGGGGTCGAAGTGCTCCGCCGGCGGCTCACCGTCCATCCACAATGCGTCGTGGCTCGACTTGGGCACGCTGCTGCTCATGGGTCCACAGTGCGTAGAAAACCGGGACCGTGCCACTCGAGGACGACATGGCAGACCAAGCCAACTCTTCAGGGAGTCGACGGGTCGTCCTGCGGACCGGTCGAGCCGGCCGCCCAGGGAGCGAGCGCCGATGCCGAATCCGTCTCGGGAAGACCACCAGGCGCGCTTCCGGAGCCGACCGGTGGAGCGAACGCAGCGCGAAGATAGGGCTGAAGGGCCTCGAGGGAGGTGGAAAACTCGGCCCGCTCGGCCTCGAGCCGAGCCCGCCGCAACACCAGGTCGGATGCGTAGTCTCGCGCCACCGCCGTATCGAGGCCTTCGAGCCGGTCCAGTCGGTCCGTGACATCCGAGAGCAGGGTCTCGACGTCTTGCAGCCGGGTCGCGCTCCGTTCCCGGCGCGCTCGAAGCTCCCGTCGCAAGGTCGCGATCCGGCGCTCGAACCCTTCACCGTCGGCCCGGCGGTATCGATCATGCGCCTCCGTCGCGCGGGCTCGCGCCCCCCTTTCGGTCAGCCGTCCGACGTCGAGACTCAGTTGGACCGTGGCGAATACCGGCAGCGACTGCTCGATCCCGAAGAGCTGATCGTACCCTGCCGACAGCTCGACGTCCCACCAGCGAGACAGCCTCGCGTTCAACTGGTGTCGGGTCTGCTCCGATGCCGCTTGGCGGCTCGTGGCGAGCAGGACCATCAGAGGCTCTGGAGGAAGAGGAACTTCCTCCGGGTCGAGGGCGCGCCAGCGGGCGCGGGTCTCCAGGAGATCTTCTCGAAGCCCGTCCACCTGAAGGCGCAGCGCTACCAGACGGCGGTCCCCGATCAGCTCTTCAGCCCGGGCCCGGCGAGCGCGCTGGAGAAGCCGCCTCGCCTCGGCAAGCCCCTGCACGAGCGCTTCGGCCCGGGCCTTCAGTCCGGCGGCGAGCCCCACCCGCCGGCCCCCTTCGAGCGCTTCGACCAGGACAGCTTCCGCGAGGCGCCGCCGGCATTCGGCGGAGCTGGCTCTCGTGATCTTCCCGGCCCGCCACAGATCGTTGAAGCTGTAGCGGACGCCTACCGAAGTACGCACCGCGGTTTCGCGCGCGACCCCCGCATCACCCGTTTCGGCCGTCCCGCCTTGAACCAAACCAGCCCGGGCCGTGACCTCGGGCAGCTTCAAGTGGGCCCGTTCCGCGGCCGACACATTCTCCAGGTAGTCGCAATGGGCTTCGGCGGATGCTGGTGGCCTCGGGCGCGCTTCGGCCGGGCTCCCCTCGAAAGTCACGTGCAGCCCCAGGCAGAGGGCGGCCAGTCGTCGGCTTCTCATCGAAGTTCTGCTTCGCAAGCGCTCTTCCTCACAGCACCCAAAGGGGCGGCTTGCCCGCAAAGATCGCCTCATCCCGGGCCCACCCGCCTTCGTTTAGGTCGACTTCCACCATCTGCCCGCGAAGCTCCCGTTGGGTGAGAGGATGGCGGGCAGTAACCTCACCTTCCAAAATACCGACAACCACCCCGACGCGCTTGCAGGCCACCAGATACAGGTGACATCCGTAGAGTTCGGTTCCAGCTCGAACGGAATCCAAATTGTCATACGGGGCGAATGCGATCGTGACCTCTCCGTCGATGGCTCGCAGATAAGGTGAACCTTCGATTTCGTGAAGGATGCGATCGTAGCGAGCGATGCTCTCTTTCAACACAGACCCGCGATCTCGCAGATCGGCAGACTTCGATGCCAGGGCTTTCGCCGTGAGGCGTGCTTCTTTGGCTGCCTCGAACAGCTCGAGGACCTCGGGCGTGAGGGCCGCGGACTTTGCGTTTTGGCCCGAACTGGTGTCTTCACGCAGCTCGGTCACGAGCCGATCCAGCGCCCGCAGGCGAGCACCGTGGCTCCTCCGCTCGAGGCCGAGCTCGACCTGACTCTGGCTCAACGCCATCGCCGAGACGGCAAGCTCCGAGAGCTGGTGTTCGGTCGCTGCGATATCGTCGCGAGCGACCAATCCGGCCTGTCGACGCTGCTCGAGGAGCTTCCGCATCAGGGCTTCGAATCGCTCCCGATCGGCCGTGACCTCGGTCCGGCGCGCTTGGAGCCGGCGGGCGAGAGCCGCGAGGCTGCGGGTGCGATCTCGGGCGAGGGAGCGCGCGGCCGTAGCGGCAGCGGCATATTCCTGGACCAGATCGTTTTGAAGTTCCAGGCGCCTGCCGGCGTCGGCGGCCTCGCTTTTCAGCTGCGCGAGCTCGGCGGCGAGGCGGTCGCGCTGGGTGGTCTGCTGCGCCAACTGCGAGGACAGCTCGACCACTCGCTCGTGTCGCGGGCTCAAGATCACCGGCGCGAGCCAGCTTCGGTCGAATAGATAAAAGAGATTGAGAGTGAAGAAACTGACCAGACCGGCGAGGATCGCTGTCAGGACGACGAAGCCGACGACCTTGTAGACCTGAACGACCAGACGGTTGAGCGACTCGATCCAATGAGCCTTCGAAAGGAGCTTCGCCATGATTATCTCAGGAGGTGGCTGCGCGCGCGGGCACCGCGTCGGCGTTCGGCGAGGCGGGCTCGTGCTCTTCATGGTGCGCTTCTTCGTCCGCGCGATGGCCGCGCGTCTCCCAGGATCCGCAGTCTAAGGTGAACAGTGCGAGCGGAGTCATCAGGACATAGGTCACCGGCATCACCAGGGCCATCGCCAAGAAGTCGAGCGGACCCACCCGTTCCTCTTTCGGGACACCGCGATGGTGAAGCCGATACAGCCAACCGAAGGTCGCCAAGATGCTCGCGTGCAGCATGGTGGAATCCCAAAAGGTGGAGCCGGCGAGGGATTGAACGATCACCGCGGGGTACGCCATCAGCAGAGCGAAGAGCGAAAAGTAGTGGATCGAAACGAGCGGATGAAGCGTCCAAGCGTGGCTCAGGCCTCCCAGATAGTCGACGATGTTGGATCGCCTCCAGCGAAGCTGCTGAGAAAAATACTTGGACAGGGTGTTCGGAGCGACGGTGTGGCTGACGGCGTCGAGAGTCATGACGGTCTGATGACCGGCCTTGACCAGCTGCCGCGTCAAAAACCGATCTTCTCCGTACTTGATCGGGATCCCGAAGAGTCGACGATTTTCCAGGATCGGCTCGATCTCGAGCAAGACCGAGCGGCGATACGCCGTGAGGCATCCCGAAAGGCACATGACCGTACGGCACGAACGTTCCAGATTTTTGAGGTATTCGTACCCGTAATGGTATTTGATGGTCTGCATTCGGGTCAGCCAGTTGTCGTGCTTGTTGAGTACGTTGACCCGGCCTCCGACCGCCGCGATCTCGGGCCGGACGAAGCGACGCACGAGCTGACGGACCGCGTCTCGCTGGACGACGACGTCGGAGTCGACCGAGACGATGATGTCAGACGCCGTACGGCGGACGGCCCGGTTGATCCCCAGCCGCTTGCCCATGTTTCGCGGGTTTCGAAACACGACGACCCGGTCGGGGGCGCGCCGGGCGGCTTCGAGCGCGAAGGCATGGGAGTCGTCGGTCGAACAGTCGTCGACCACGACGATCCGCAAGCGGTCGGGGTCGTAGTCTTGCTCCAGGAGGCTTTCGATCGTCCGGCGAATTCCGGGGCCCTCGTTGAACATCGGGACGACGATGGCGACGGTCGGGGCCCAGGCAGCGAGTTCCGGGTCGGACAGGGCCTCGTCCAGGGCTCGGGCCCGTACGCGCCGGAACAGGCTACCGAGGATGTAGCGGTTGGCGAAAACCAGCAGGATCAGGAGGTGGATGGTGACCGTGAGCATCGGGCGGCAGAACCAGCGTGCATCGGCACGCTCGTGCGGCGGTAGTGCAGCTTCCGTGCCGCAGGGCTGTTCTGGGGATACCGCGGTATCCATCGCCGCGTAACCGCCCGGGTTGCATGGATTCGGGGTGGGATTCTCGAGAGTCGGCGGGGGCACGAGCTCCGCTCTGTGACACGGGCGTCATGGGGCGTCAGGTTTCTTTGAATGGGCACCACGAAAGGATTGCCGTCCGCATCTCGTCGAAGCCCGGCGCGCTGAAAGCCTTGCAGCCAGGCGCGCATTCTCGATGGTCTTCCCAATGGACGAGCCGAAGGCCCCTAAAGGGCTCGCGCCAAAGCGGGACGTCGGACCCGGCTCGTCTCATCCATCGAAGGCCGTCCACGCCCGGTCTCGAACGGGGATGGTCGAAGCGCATCGACAGACCGGTCCCCTCGGGTTGAGGTTTTCGGTCGAGGGCGACAGAAGAACAGAACGATGACCGATAGAACCGTTGCCGCCGTGTTCGAAGACCGAGAAACGGCGGGCCATGCCTTGCACGCCCTGCACGCTGCCGAGTTTCCCGGCTCGGCCGTGAGCCTTCTGACCAACGAGACCCGAAAAGGGCAGCTCGTGCCGGGCGAACCAAAAGCCGTCGAGGAGGGCACCGGAGTCGGGGCAGGCGTGGGAGCGCTGCTCGGCAGCATGGCCATGGCCGCCACAGTGCCCGTTGCGGGTGGCATCTTCGTCGGTGGGCCTTTGGGTGCGGTCCTGGTAGGCGCCGCCTCGGGCGCGGTCGGGGGCGGTACGGCCGGGGCATTGGCGGGCCTGGGTGTCGATCAGCCCCGGGCCAAAGCGTTCGAAGACCGCCTACACCAGGGTGGGGTCGGGATCGCGGTGGAGACCCACACCCGGGACGAGGCCGAACGGGCCGCCGAGTTGCTGGCATCGAGCGGTGGCGAGCTGATCATCACCACGAACCCCAAGCCCTGAAGCGCCACCCGGCTGCCTGCCTCGGGACGTGAGGTGAATCGGGACGTGAAATGAAGATCCGAGCCCAAGGTCGACCGGTGCCTGCGACGCCGGCCATCGTCCGCAAGGCTGCGGGGTCACGCCCCCGGGGAGTCGGAAATCCCGGCCTGGACGGCACCGCATCTCGTCAGGCGCTCTCCCATTCAGGGTAAACATACGTGCGCAGGCTCCGGGTGGATGGGCCAAACCCGCGCGATGCTTCTGCCGCGGCTGGTGGCGGGGTGTGCGTGGGGACGGCCGCTGCCCGGAAGCCGGGTAGGCAAACGGGCCGGAGGGCAGCCGATCCGGGTACCTGCCGATGCCGAAGGTCGAGGGCGCCGAGTTCACGGTGAATCCGCTTGAACGGAGCGAGGATGAGCGCGATGGTGCGACGCCTCCGACGCCGGATCTCCGAAGCGTTGGTCGAAGAAAGGGGCATCTCGGTGGCCGGTTCAAGTGCATTCAGTGGAGGAAAACGGGCGAGGGAACGGCAGCGCGCCGAGAAAAAGGCCGAAAAGGAAGAACGCCGCAAAAAGCGTCAGAGCGAAAAAGCCCAGGGCGACGCTCCGGCCGGGGTGGATCCCGACATCGCCCACATCATCCCGGGCCCGCAACCCGTGGCCGACGACGAAGTCGAGTCGCAAGACGCCAACCGGTCTGGGGACGGGGACGCTTCTTCCGGGGACGGCAATGGGTCCGAGCGCAGCCCCGACTCCGAGAAGTCGGAGCCGTAGGGGCCGGTGAGCCTGCTCCGCGGCGGACTCGCGGAGCTCCGTTCAGAGTTCGAAACCTGGGAGCCTGCTCCGCGGCCGACTCGCGGAGCTCCGTTCAAAGTTCGAAACCTGGGTTTCCTCGGGCCCGCATCGCGGGCCGCTCGAGGTCAGGCGGCGCGCACCCCGTGGCGCGGGTCTTGACTTTGAGAATCATAATCAACATCAAGCGAACTCCGGCGGAACCGCTCGGCAAGTTCGATGGTGCGACCCTCTTTCGTGTTCCTCGCCTCCCTCTGGCGCTGCCCAGCCCCGGTTCTGCTCGGCTTGGCGGCCCCGCTGACCGCGCTCGGTCAAACCCGCACGGGGACCGCAGCCGCGTCGCATGAAGTCCAGCCCGAAGAGATCCACATCGTCGGTCGCAACGCCGGTCCGGAGTCCCTGGAAGACGGGGCAAACGCCGCTCGAGTCCTGGACCTCGGGGATACGCGGATCACCGCCGTCAACCTCGGCGACGTCTTTCGGAACGCCCCGGGGGTCACCTTCCGCCAATCCGGAGGGCTCGGGAGCAACAACCAGTTCACCCTCAATGGCCTCTCCGGAAACCAGGTGCCGTTCTTCATCGATGGCCTCCCGATCCAGGTGATCGGCCTGCCATCGGACCCGTCTTTGGTCCCGATCAACCTGCTGCGCGGCGTAGAACTCTACAAGGGAGTGGTCCCGATCGAGTTCGGGGCCGACGCGTTGGGGGGCGCCGTCAACATCCTCACCTACGTCCCCGAAGAGACCGCCGCATTCCTCGGCTACGAAGTGGCGTCGTTCGACACCCATCGCGTTGCAGGCCAGGTGGCCCATCGCTTCACCGGAATCCCTTTGGTGCTGTCCGCTCGAAGCTTTTTCGACGCGTCCAGCAATGACTACGCGATCAACGTAACTTTGACCGATCCTTTGGGACGAACGATGCCGGGGCGCGTCGACCGCTTCCATGATGGCCTATCGAACTACGGTGCGGCGGCCCGTGCTGCCGTCGTCGACGTGGGCTGGGCAGATCGTTTCGAGGTCCGAGGCTTCTTTCGAGGCCAAGACGACGACATTCAACATGGCGTCTTCCTCGGAGCCCGCCCGCTCGGCGCAGCCTCGCGAGGCCAGCAGGCCTTCGGCACGGTGATGCGCTTTGCCAAGCGGCGTATCGCAGACTGGCTCGACCTCGACGCATTCATTGCCTTCTCTCGAACGGAATCTTTTCTCACCGACGTATCCACCGACCGTTTCGATTGGCTCGGCAATGTCACCGTCTCCGACGTCTCACCGGGAGAGTTCACCAACGGCGTGGAACAGACGCTGACGGATGACCGTTTTTCCGGCCGAATCAATGCCGAAGTCCAGCTCGCGCCAGACCACATACTGGCCATGAATCTGACCCCTACCCTTCTCCGTCGAAGCATCGATCGAACCCAGGTTCGTCAGGGCCGGATCGATCGAGATCCGGCACAGACGATGGAGCTGACGGGAGGTCTCGCCTACCGCAGCAGATGGTTGGGCCGCATCTTCGAGAACGATCTCTTCGGGAAGTTCTTCATCTATGACGCCCAAGCGAGAGAAGTTCTGATGGGTCTGGACATCACCTCGGTCGAGGAAACCTATGTTCGTGGAGGGGTCGGCAATGCGCTCGTCTTCCAGCCTCATCGCCTTCTTCGGCTCCGCGCTTCCTACGAGCTGACGACCCGCCTTCCGGAACCTCGGGAGATCTTCGGAGATGGTGTCTTCATCTCTGCGAATCCGACACTCCGCCCCGAGTCCAGTCACAACCTGAATCTCAGCGCCGCACTCCTGGACTGGCGAACTCCCATCGGAACGATCGAGGCTTCGGTCTGGGGCTTTCTCCGGGAAGTCGATGACCTGATCTTCCAGCGAGTCACCGAGTTCGAGTCGCGGTTCGTGAACGTGGGTTCCGCCCGAATCTTCGGCATCGAAGCCAGCCTCGCATACCGGCTCTGGGAAGAACGGATCGAGGTATCGGGCAATCTCACGGTGGAGGAAAGTGAGGTTACGGCCGAAGAAGGTGAGTTCGCAGCCCAGCAAGGAGAGCGCCTCGCCAACCGCCCGTACCTATACGGCACGCTCCAGACCCGATTGAGGCTTCCCGATGTGTTCGCAGACGACGACTTGCTGAGCTTCTTCGGCGCGCTCCGCTACACCCATGCGTTCTTCTTCCTTTCCGAAGCATTCGGTGATCCGGGTCAGAAGAACACGATTCCGGACCAGTACGGCGTAGACGCTGGAACGGCTTACGCCATCGATGTTGCCAAGGATTGGAGACTGACGGGCTCCTTCGAGGTGCACAACGTCGCGGACTCGGAGCTTTTCGACTTTCTGCGCGTCCCGCGGCCCGGTCGCTCGTTTCACGCGAAATTTACGCTGGGGTTTCGCTGATGTCCGACCCACGACTCGATCGCCTTCGCTCGGGCAAACGAATCGCCGTCGCCATCGTCTCGGCTGTCGTGGGGGCGCTTGCGGGGAGCATGGCTGTCTCGCACTTCTTGCCCGTCGTCGAATCCGAGCGCCTCACGGCCGGGGCGTTGAGCTTTCCGCTGTGGTGGATGGCGCTCGTGGCCACCCTGCTTCTGGGGGGCTGGCGGGCTCACCTCGGGCTCTTGATCTTCGTCCTCGGCCTCACCCCCATCCTGGTCCTGTCGGGATCATGAAAGGAAAACGATGATGCTCCATGAACTGAAAACCTCTTCGACCCTTCGAAGCCCGGGCCTGATGTGCACGGTTGTGGCGAGCTTGATGGCTTTCGCGTGCAACGGCGAGGACGACGGCCCAGGTTCCGGTTCCGGCGGACGCGACGCCGGAGGTCGCGGTTCGGCAGATGCGGGCCCCGCCGACATCGGTACCGCGGACATGGGCACACCCATGATCGAGCCTTTCTTCGCGGCCGGGCTCCGAAATCGGGACCCCGCCGGCGGCACGGAAGCCTCCTTCCTTCGGGTGTACGACAGCCTCGATGGAGTGGACGAGATTTCGGCCGACGAACAGGCCGAAGAATTTGCCGGCCAGCAGCGGTTCATCAAGATCCGAGACGCCATGCTCCTCGAGAGCGCAGAGCAAGGGAACCCGATCATCACCCGTTACGATGTGACGCCCGATGGTTTGGAGGCGGGCGATACCTTGAGCCTGGTCAATCAAGGCTTTCCGACGGCCGGTCGCACCATTCAAGTTGCAGACCGCAAGGCGTACAACATCAATTTCGAAGACCTCCGGGTCGCGAGCTTCGATCCAGTTACCATGCAGCTGTTGACCCCGGACACATTTCAGCTCCCTGCCGACGAGCTGAACCAAGGCTTCACCCAAAACGGCATCGCCCATGCGCAGGTCGGCGACCTGCTCTACGTCTCTTTGGCTTTCGCGAACCTTTTCGCTCAGGTCCCCACGGTCGCCGACGGAATCACGGTCTACATCATCGACACCACAACCGACGAGGTGACGCGGATCGACGACGACCGGTGCAGTCACGTCAACGGTACCGCCCAGACCGAAAACGGAGATGTGTATTTCTTGGGGGACAACGGCTTCAACGTACTTCGACCCATGGAGCAGGCCTGCATCGTGCGCATCCGGGCCGGAGAAGAGAGTTTCGATCCAGACTACGTGTGGCGGCCACGATCTGAACTCGGCGGTCGGGGTGCGAGCGACCTCATCGCCATCGAAGGCGATCTCGCCCTGACATTCCCCCTGTATCCGGAACGACTCGACCCCAACGATCCGGCATCGGTGCTCCGGGACCCGGTTCGGCGCCCATGGATCATCGATCTGGAAAACCGAACCGCCACCGAGCTCGACGAGGTCCCGTTCACCCGCGGAGCTCCCATTTATCGGATCGAAGGACAGCTCTGGATCGGGGTCGACCCGAGCATGCCCGCTCCCTTCACTGAAACGATCGTCTATTCGATCGATCCTAGTGAACTGTCCGCGACTCGAGAGCTGCGCGCCGAAGGTCAGCTCATTTCGTTGCTCGAGTTCCCATGAAAGAACTCGCTCGCCGGAGCTATGCGGTCCACTCGGCGGTTGGGGTGGCGACGGGGCTGTTGCTCTTCGCCGTCACCCTGACCGGCGTCACGGCGTTGTTTCGCGATGAGGTCACGCCGTGGGAACATCCGAGTTTGCGCTTCGAGCCTTCCGAGGTCCGTTCGGTAGACGGCCTTTTGGCGGCACACTCCGACCGAATTCCGGAAGATGCGGAGGAGCTGTTCTTGTTCCTGCCTACGCCGCACCGGCCGTCTTTGCGGGTGAACGCCCACGTGCACGGCTCCTCGTCATGGTTCGACATCGACCCTCGGACGGGTGAGGTGCTCCCGACGGGGCAGCACGGATTCGGAGCGGTATGGAGGCGGATTCACACCGACGCCCTGCTGGGTCGGCTGGGCCGCTACTCGATCGGTCTGCTGGGCCTGTTGATGCTGATGTCCACAGCCACCGGTTTACTGGCCCATCGAAAGATGTTCCGGCAGCTCTTCACGTGGCGCCGCGGTCGCTCGTTTCGAACCAGCTCCGGTGACCTTCACAAGCTGCTTGGCGTGTGGGGCTCTGCAGCCCATTTGATGTTCGGTTTCACCGGCGCGATTCTGGGTCTTTTGAACATTTTGATCCTGATGAGTGCGTTTGTGGCCTACGGTGGGGACAAGGGAGCCGCGGTGGCGGCGGTGCTGGGACCACCCCTCGAACCGTCCGGGACAACGGCGGAGCTTCCCGAGCTCCAGCCGCTCCTCGAACGAGCTCGCGAAGAGGGCCCCCCCGCCCACTGGAACACGCTGCGCATCATGGCCCCCCACGATGCCGCGGCCCAAGTCGAGGTGGCTGGCTTTCCCAAAGGCACGATCGCCATGCGCCACAGCCTTCGGTTCGAGGGACGCGCAGAGCGTAGGCGAGTTCATCAGGTGGACTGGGTTGACACCGGGCCGTTCCAGCGGGCCTTCGGAATCGTGCAGCCACTTCACTATGCGGACTTCGGAGGCGGCTTGGTGAAGCTTTTGTACGTGGTGCTGGGCCTGTGTGGGGCCTTCCTCATCGGCACCGGCCTCGTGATCTGGCTCGACGCGCGTGCCTTCAGGCGCACGAGTGGTACGACCCGGTGGCTGATGCACGGGACGGCGGGCGTGCTCGGGGGACTTCCAGCTTCGTTGATGCTCCTACCGATCGTAGACCGCGTCTGGGCGGCGGGCACCGACGAGCGGGAGTGGCTCTGCAAGTTAGCTTTCGTAGGCCTTCTTGGCGGCAGCTTGCTGTGGTCGGCTTGGCGTCCCCCACGGGCCGCTCTGCGGGAGCTCCTCGGTGTGGGGGCCGGGGCGTCCATCGGTGCCGTGGCGGCCGACGTGGCCTACCACGGGGTGCAAGGGGCCTTCGCGTCGGGTCCGGCCATCGCCCCGATCCAGGTCGCGTTCGTGTGCACCGGGCTCTTTTTGGGCATCGTCGCGTGGCGGCTTCCCACTCGGGTACTCGGAGGACCGATCACCGGCTCGAAGCCCAGGGGCACCGCCAGCGGCACGCCGGAGCGTCAGACCGCCTGAGGGCCCCTTTCCGGATGCGGTCGGTCGGTTTGCGTCCTTTGCCGTCGGATGCGCCGGCGAGCGCCCGTTCAAATCTGTTCATCGCCCCCTGCGAGCCCGACAAGAGCGTGCCCTCAGCGACCGAGGAAGAGGTGTTCGACCGGGTTGTCCGGAATGACGGGAAGCTGGGCCACCAGCTGCCGGTAGGCCTCGATTTCGATGAGCCCGCGTTCGAGGCAGGCCGCAAGGTAGCCGTGCCAAACCAGGGCGGTGCGCTCCGGCATGGCTCCCCCATGATGCGCGGCCTCCTGTCGCAGTCTTTTTTCGAGCTCTTGCGGAATGGTCTCGGTCATGGCGACTCGATTCTAGGGCCAGCGCACCACGAAGTCTTGGCCCACGATGGTCATGGACTGCAGGGGCCCCCGCGAGGCCTGTGCCGCGGTGGCCTCGTTGGCGCCCACGGCGCGCCTCAAGCCCCGCTCCGCGATGGCTGGGGTCATGCCTCGTTGATCTCGAACGTCCAACACCACGTGGGCCGACTGGCCTCGCCCTCCCATGATGCGTTTGGAGATCTGCTTGGAAAGCCCGTCCTCGGTCAGGTCGGCCACGCGTCCCAGCGTCTTGTATTCGGTCAGGACGCCGTCGACCCATCGGTCGCCCTGGCGCCCGGCGCCGGGAGCTCCCTCCAGAGGATTCGTTTCAACGGTACGTCCGTGGCTGCGGAACCAATCGTCGAGCGATTGGTCGGGGCCCGGCGGGGAGAGGGGCGGCGTACCGTCTACGCCACGCCGGGAGGAGAACAGGGCGCGGCCCGCGTCCACGCTTCGATCGACCGCTGCGGCGATGGCGGGTGCGTTTCGAGCGAGCCCGTACCCACCGGCTGCAACCTCTGCCGCGAGGATCGCGTTTTGAGCGGCCTGCTGGGTCTCGTTTTCGGCAGGGATCTGCATGTCGGTGGAAAAGCGGTAGTCGATCCCGGCCACGTCGAGCGCCGCGTTCACCCCGGAGTTGACCAGCTCGGCGGCGCCGAGGACCGTGTTCAGGGCGCCCTGGCCGTAGCCGATGGCTGTGTCCAGCGCCCACTCGCCCACGCTCTCACGCAGGCCCGGCGACTCCGGAGGGGGCCCTTCGGGACCCGTGGCTTCGAAGCGATCCGTGTCCCCGACGACCTCGGAGGCGACTTGGTCGGCCACCTCGTCGGGGGCTGCCGCCACCTCGCTCCGGAGGTCGTCGCGGGCGCCGAGGTCGGCATCCACCCGGTCCGAAACCGCACCGCTGCCCTCGCTTCGAGAAACCGAAGGTCCGCCACGGGCGCCGTCTACTTCTCCTGCCATCTCGTCTCCTTCACTTTCTGCGGCCAAAGCGGCCCAGGCGCATGGTCCCCCGGGGCCCGGCCGGCCCCCACATCGGAGCCGAGCGGGAGTTGGGTCGGTCTTCGAAGCGAACGAACCGGCGACCCATGTGCCGGGCTCGAACCTCCGCGTCGTACGTTCGAGATCTCACCCGTTCGAACGCCGCCGGCGCCTCGCGGATGGCCTGGACCAGGCGTTCGGCCGCTTCGGCGGATCCCGGCCGGTTCCGAAGAACCGCGACCAGCTTCAAAAGCTCGTTCAGCTCTTCGGTCGCAACTTCCGACTGCCGGAAGCGGCGGTCCAACCGTTCGGACAGAAGCACCGCGTTCGCCTCGGTGAGAACCCATCCGTCCGGCGGGGCCCGTCCGAGCGCCGCGATAGCCAGATCCCGAGCCACGCCCGACATGGGCTCCAGCCTTGCACCGGGCGCGCCAAGGGGCGCCTGCTGGCCGCGGCCCGTTGCCGGATCGGATGTGCAAAGCAGGCGCAGTCGACCCGCACCCGACTGGGTGCACGGTGCCCCAGACTGTCGCCCGGGCGTGTGCGTTCGGTCGCCGCACCGTACTCCGGTCGTGCCGTGAAGACGCCGGCAAGCCCGGCCAGCCGGCGCCGGCGTCGTAGACCCTGCCACCTCGGAGAGTCGGATGCGCTGGCGAGGTCGATGGCTCGCCTCATGGTCCAGCGCTCCATCGAGGCACTGCCCACTTCCCCGCACCGGCACCTGCCCGCGGGTCCCGGCGGACCCGGGTCAGCGGGCCGACGGCGCGGAGGCTCCCGAACCGACGCTCGGGCTCTCACCGAGGGCCTGGGCGCGGGCGCTCGAAGCGATCGAAGGGAGACGCCACCAGGGGATGCCGGGATTCTCGTGGTGCTCCCGATGGTATCCGCCAAAGTGGAAACATGTCAGGAGGCTGCCGACGTAGCCGAGCGAAGTGCTGGAGGCGTGGTGGGGATTGGTGTGGCCGCCGGCCGGTGTGCGGTGCGGCAGGTAGGTTCCAAAGAAGAACAGCTGGCCGACGCTCGCCAGTGAGGGCAGGGCCCAAAACGCCAGGAAGTTCGGGGTGGGCACGACGAGCTGCACGGCCCAGAACAGGAAGAGGAGTCGGCCCAGTTGGCCGACGGTGAGGTACCGACTGACAAACGCCAGAAACCACCAGCCGGCTCCGGAGCGCCGTCCATCGTGCCAATCCGGGTCGCCTGGACGAGCCGGTCGAGCGTGGTGGCGGCCATGGGCACGACGCAGTCTGCGGTAGTCGAACATCGCGTAGGCCGCGACCGCCACGGCGCCGATCGCGTGATTCAAACGAGGATGGGCTCGGGTGACGGAGCCGTGCATGGCGTCGTGGCCGGTGATGAACAGACCCGTGAACAACCAGCTCATCCAAGCCATGGCGAGAGGGGCCCACGCCCACACCCAAGGACCGTGAAGCGGGGCGCCGAGGAGGAAGACGAGCGAAGACGCCCACGCCAACAAAATGGCCGACGCGATCGCGAGCCCAAAAACGTCGAAAGCAGTGGGCTCTCTCCGCCGCTCAGCCACCGCCCGGACCCTAGGGACGTCGGGCGGGGGCTTCAAGGACTTTGCGGCTATCTTTCACCTGCGCTTCGGATCTAGCTTTCCCCGGTGTCGCCTTTCGAAGTCTTTGGCGCCGCGATCATCGGGGGCGCCGTCGCCTGTGGGATGGAGCCTTGGTCCCGGTTCGTCCACCGTCGCTTCTGGCATGGGCCCCTGTACGGGGTCCATCGGAGTCACCATCCCCGGCCGGGAGAAGAAACGAAGCGTCTCGAGGCGAACGACGGGTTCGCTTTGGCCCACGCGCTCCTGGCGGTGGGCGCCCTCTATGCGAGCGCGTGGGTCTCGACGGGCGTGGGGGCGGTGGCTGCTTTGGGTCTGGGTTGCGGCCTTTGCGCCTACGGCCTCGCTCACCTCATCGTGCATGACGGACTGGCCCACGGTCGACTTCCGGTGCGATTTCTCCTGCGCTGGCGCTACTTCCGTCGGGTGCGTGCCGCCCACGAAATTCATCACCGGCGTGGCGGCCCGCCATTCGGCTTGTTCCTCGGCCCCAAAGAGCTCCAGCGCAGCCGAAAAGACCATCCCATACGCGGAAGCTGAGCGCGCAGTCGACTCGGATCACGCAGCGCATCGAGAGTCTACTCGACGGATGGTGACGGACGTGACTGCTGCGATCGATGGAGGCGGTACGCGGTCCGTTCACCAAAGCCGCCGGTCTCATCCCGGGCATGGCTGGCCGTCCGGCTGACCAGGCCTCGATCCATCGGAAGTCAAACCAGCTCGGTGGCATGTCACGTCTCGTGTGACACTCCGAGGAGCCCCACGCGTGAGCGTCGCTATTGACCGTCTCGGTCATGGGCCACAGGGATCACTCATGAC
>DAPKRQ010000331.1:0-16371 GCA_031800475.1 Myxococcales bacterium LLY-WYZ-16_1 | reverse complement strand
CGGCGGCTCGGGCCCTTTCCGACGCCGAATCCCTTCAGCAGCCCACCGTGACCGGGGGCGGGTCGGGGGTCCAGGTGAGTGCGCGCCAGGGCGCGGCGCTCGGCGCCTACGACCTGGTGATCGACCAGCTGGCCCAAGCCGGGCGCCGCGGGTCTCAGGGATTCGATGCGGACGAGGCCATCGCCTCGGGGCCCGGTACCTTTGCGGTCCGGGCGGGCGCCAGCGGCGCGGTCATTTCGGTGGCGGTCGACGACACGACCACCCTGCGAGACGTGGCGAACGCCATCAACGGCCAAAGTGGCGACGTTTCGGCCGCCGTGATCAACGACGGGACGGCGGCCAAGGCCAGCCGACTGGTGCTGACTTCGAGCCGGACTGGCCGGGAGTTCGACGTCGACGTGGTCACCAACGACACGGACCTGGTATTCGACGCCACCACCATCGAGGACCCGGTGGAGGCGGTGTCCAACGCAGCCAGCTACACCGGAACCGTGAGCGCTTCCGGCACCTTCACCGGCAGCGAATCGAAGAGCTTCATCGTCGAGATCATGAGCGGAGGCCCGTCCGGGGTGGCCACCTACCGGGTGTCGAGCGACGGCGGGCAGACCTTCGACGACAACGGAGGCGCCGGATACACCACCTCGGCCGCGGCCAGCGCCCTGGGCGGCGGCTCGGAGGGGGTCGAGATCGCGTTTTCCGATTCGGGAACCTTGACTTCGGGAGACCGCTTCACTGTGGACGTGACGGCGCCGGTTCTCCAGGAGGCCAAAGATGCGGTCTTCACTTTGAACGGCATTCAGCAGACCCGAGCCACCAACACCGTGTCCGACGCGGTCGAGGGGCTGGACATCTCCCTGACCGAGGCGGACCCGAATCAGGTCCTGCGTTTTTCGGTGGGTCGGAACGATCAGGGGGTCGTCGACGCGGTGAAGGGGCTGGTCGACGCCTACAACGAGGTCTTCGGAACCATCCGAGAGCAGCAGACCTTCGACCCCAGCACGAACACCGCGGGCCCCCTTCTCGGCGACCGCACCGCCAACTCGATTCTGTCGAGCCTTCGCCAGACCCTGACTGCACCGGCGGACAACGTGGTGTCCGGTCCCCGGCGCTTGCTGGATCTGGGCATCCGCAGCAACGCGGAGACGGGCCAGCTCAGCCTGGACGAAAGTCGCCTGCGGGAGCTGCTGACCCAGGACCGAGATGGGGTCCTGGGGCTCCTCGCCTCCCGAGCTACGGGCACGGTGGACGAGCTTCGGGTCGCGAGTCGGCCGAGCGGCACGCCGGCGGGGAACTATCAGGTTTCGATAACCACTGCACCGGAGCGAGCGCGCATCACGGCCAGTGGCGCGTTCACGGCTTTGGCCGCCGACGAGACCTTGACCTTCTCGTTCAGCCGCAACAACGACGCCGATACCCCGACCTTCGAAAACTTCACCGTATCGCTGACCGCTGGTTCTTCACCGGAGCAAGTCGTGCAGCAGTTGAACTCTCGATTCGGCACCCAAGGCGTCGATCTGGTCGCTTCGAGCGAAGCTGGGGTGGTGACGGTCGAGTCCACGGACTTCGGCGCAGACTTCTTTTTTTCGGTCCAAAGCGATACCGCCGCCGGCGGGACCAGCAGCCAGTTCGGAACGAGCTTGCAGTCCGACGCCGGCGTCGACGTGGCTGGGCTCATCGCCGGCGGCGCTGCCACCGGCGACGGGGCATTGCTCACCTCCGATTCGGGGGTCACGGAGGGCATGGTCGTCGAGTACACCGGCACCGGGACGGGCCCGGTGGGCGAATTGGTGCTGACCCGGGGCGTGGGAGATCTGTTCGCCCGAGCCGCCGAGCGGATCAGCTCCGGCAGCGACTCGGTCCTCGGAGTCCGAAACCAGTCGATACAGGATCAGATCGATCGTCTGAACGATCAGATCGAAAAGAAGAACGAACAGGTCGCGCGCACGCAGGAGCGGCTCGAGAGGGAGTTCTCCAACCTCGAGGTGACGTTGGCCCAGCTT
This sequence comes from Myxococcales bacterium LLY-WYZ-16_1, assembly GCA_031800475.1. Taxonomy (GTDB): domain Bacteria; phylum Myxococcota; class Kuafuiibacteriia; order Kuafuiibacteriales; family Kuafuiibacteriaceae; genus Kuafuiihalomonas; species Kuafuiihalomonas phototrophica. Next base: position 14,371 of record DAPKRQ010000331.1, on the reverse strand, counting down.
CAGTCTCAGTCGACCTTCTTGACCAACCAGCTGGCGCAGCTCGCGCCGCAGTGAGCTGCACACCGCCATGGCCTATACGAAGAACGCCTACAATCGAAACAAGTACGGCGGCATGACGCCCGAGCAGCTCGTGCTGGCCATGTACGACGGAGCCTTGCGGCACCTGCGGGTCGCCTCGGACGCGTGCCGAGGGCCCTCGGACCCGGGCAGGAAAGGAACGGCCGTGTCCAAAGCCCTCGCCATCGTGGCGGAGCTTCAGGCCGCGCTGAATCCGGAGGCGGGTGAGTTCACCGAGCGCATGCTGCAGTTGTATGACTACGTGCTGACGCTGATCAGCGAAGGCAACGTGCGCAACGACCCGACCAAGCTGGATGAAGCGGCAGGTTTGCTCGAAACCGTGCGGTCGGGCTGGGCCGAGATGATCGAGCGGGGCGTGGCCGGGGAGCCGCCGAAGAAGGCGGTCGGGGCGAAGCAGTACGTCTGACCCGAACGACAGGCTCTTTCGGTTCAGGAGCTCGCCACTTCGTCGGGGATCTCGGCGCACCCGATGCGGGCGCCGGCGTTGCCGGTGGGCTGACCGCCGTCGTCTCGCTTCGTGTGCACGATGAGGCCCCGATCCAGCAGCGATGTGTCGGCATCGTCGTCCAGGGTGGCGCCTTCGACCAGGGCGTAGAGTGCGCCGAATCCCTGGTCGTTGATCTGGATGTTGCCCAGGTCGCCGACGTGATGCACCGGGTCCTGTTTCGGCAGCCCGTGCTCGGTATCCTTCGGATTGAAGTGTCCGCCGGCGCTCTTGCCGTCGGAAGCGCTGCAGTCGGCCTTTTGGTGAAAGTGGACCCCGTGCGAGCCTACAGAGGCGTTCCGAACTTGGACCTCCACCCGGACTCCGCCCTTCACCTGGGACATGGAGACGTAGCCGTAGAGCTCGGACCCGCTGCGGCCCTGGATCTGGGCTCGAACGTGGGGGACCTTTTCCTTGGACTCGATCCCCATGGATTCTCGGGTGTAGCCCTGGGCGGTGGCACCGAGGGCCACAACCCCCGCAGTGGCCAGGGCCGCGGTCGACGTCTTGTGAATCGGATGCATACGGAATCGCATGGCCCGGTGGCTATCAGCTCTCGGCGGATCCGTCCCCGCGAAAGCCGCCTTTGGGGCAGGTGCGAATCTCCGCCCGATCCGATTTCGGGACGGGCGACCCGGCCGGCTCGTCGGTCGGTTGGCCGGCGGGGACTGCCGGCCCGCTGGGTCCCGGGTCGGCCCGGATCTTCTCGGCGTTTCGATGCAGGGCCGGTCCTCCGGTCCGCTGCAGGGCCGTGCCCTCGGCCGCTCGGGCCCAGGCCTTTGGGGTGTTCAGGTGGACCGGGTTCGACCACTCGGCCCGGGGGGCGAAGCGGGGCTCTCGGGTGGGCCGCGCGAATTTGTTCCAGGGGCAGACCTCTTGGCACACATCGCAGCCCGCCACCCAGCCATGCAGGTCCACCATCTGTCCGGGCTCGGCGTCGCGGCGCTCCACCGTCCAGTAGGTGATGCATCGGGTGGCGTCCAACACCCCGGGCTCAACGAAAGCGTCGGTGGGGCAGGCGTCGAGGCACCGGGTGCAACTGCCGCACCGGTCGGGTACCGGCTCGTCGGGGACGAGCTCCACGTCGGTGATCAGCGTGGACAAAAAGAAGTAGGTTCCCAGCTCGGTCGACAACGCCATGGTCGACTTGCCGATCCAGGCGACTCCGGCTCGGGCCGCCCAGGCCCGCTCGAGCACCGGCGAAGTGTCGATGGTGGGCTTCACCGAGGCGCCGGGCTCCCATTCGAGCAGGATCTTGCGCAGCTTGCGGATCTTCTTTCGAATGACCCGGTGGTAGTCGTCGCCGGCGGCGTAGCGCGAGACGGCGAGACGTTCGTGCGGCCGATAGTCCGGCCGGTAGTAGCTCGACGCGAGCACCACCACCGACCTCGCCCCGGGCACGAGCCGGGTCACGTCCTCTCGCTCGGCCACCCGCTCCGCCATGTAGTCCATCCCGCCGTGGTAGCCGCGGGCCAGCCAGGCCCGCAGCCGGCCTTCCGGGTCGATCGGAGCGACCCGCGCCACTCCGAAGGCATCGAATCCCAAATCTCCGGCGGCCCTTCGCAGGGCGTCGGTCCGGGCGCGAACGCCGGGCGCGTCGGGTTGTCGGGGCGCCACCGAGGTCGAGATTAGCGCGCGTTCGCTGCCTCGAAAACCGGAACGGCCCTCGGGCAGCTGGCCCTTTGACTTGGACGGAACGGCCATCTACCCCCAGCCGGGTGCGTCCGCTGGTATCGACCCTGCTCGTCGGGCTCGGAGCCTGCAGCTAGAGCGGCCCGGTGCCACCTCCCGATCGGGATGCCCCCATCTCGGCGACCACCCCATCGGAAGAGGTGGCCGAACCCTGGGAGGCGACCCTGCGTCAGATCGAAGCCAATTTGCGGGACGGACAGGACCAGGAAGACCTGGAGCGGGCGTCGGTGGAGCTGGAGCGCTTGGTCGAAGAACACCCGCAAGCCCTGCCGATCCGCATTCGGCTGGCCGAGGTGCACTACTACCGGGGAGCTGCCTTTCCGGACTCGGGCGAGCCCGCGGATGCGTTCGAGGCCGGGGTCGGCCAAGCCGAAGCGGCCCTGCAGCGGGTTCCCGAATGGACGGCGCAGCTGCGGGCGGGGCGGTCGATCGAAGGCCTTCTGGCCGATCGCAACCTGGCGATCCCCAGCGACGCGCTCTACTGGTACTGCCGAAACCTGCTGGCTTTCGCACGCGAAGGCGGCCTGGCCACCCTTTTGTTCTACAAGGACCGCATCGCCGCCGGGTTTCACCGGCTCGAGCTCGACGCTGCCCGGTTCGATGGGGGAGGGCCGCACCGCGGACAGGGGGTCCTGCGGGCAGTGCTGCCCGAATACTCGGGCCGGGATCTGGACGCGTCCAAGCGCCACTTCGAAGCGGCCGGGGGACTGGACGCCAGCCCGTGGAACAACGTGGCGGAAGCCGAGTCCTGGGCCCGAGAGGTCGGGCAGGCCGATCGGGCTCGGTCGCTTCTAGAAGCCGTGCTGCAAGCGGCGGCGGACCGGGGTCGGGACGCATGGGCCCAGCGGCGTGCGCGCTGGTTGCTCGAGGGCGGCGAGCCCATCGGGCGAAAGGCGACGGCTCCATGAGCGGCAAGCAGGTCGGATTGCAGATTCACCGCTGGCCCGTTCAGTCGGCCCGGGCTCAGGTGCTCCTGCTTCACGGATACGCCGAGCACGCGCTCCGGTACACCCACGTGATTCGGCGCTGGAACGATGCGGGCTTGGCGGTGGTAGCCGTGGACCTGCGGGGACACGGCCGGTCTGTGGGCCAACGGGGCCGGGTGGACCGATTCGAAGACTACCACCGCGATCTCGAAGTCGGGGTCGAGGCGCTCGTCGATCCCCGGGAGCTACCAGCCTTTTTGTTTGGGCACTCCATGGGTGCCTTGCTCGCCCTGCACTGGTCCTTGGCGGCCGAGGCTCGACGGAGCCCCTTTCATGGTCTGGCTCTTTCGTCTCCCTATCTCGGTCTGTCTCTCGAATTGCCCCCACTCAAGAGATGGATCGGCCAGATTCTTTCGAATCGTTGGCCATCCGTGTCTTTGCCGTCGCGGCTGTCAGGACGCGAGGTGGCCCGCGATCCGAACCTGGCGGCCGAATATGACCGGGACCCTCTGGTGTTTCCTCGCGCGAACGTCCGGTGGTTCACCGAAGCCCACCGCGCCATCCAGGATGTCTTCGCCGGGGCGTCCCGAATCCACGATCCGATGCTCCTGCTGTACGGCGGCGATGATCGGGTTGCTTCCGCCGATGCCACCGACCGGTTCGCCGCAGCCTGTGGTTCGAGCGATCTGACCGCCGAGCGCCTGCCCGGCACGTACCACGAGATCCTCAACGAGCCGGAACCCATTCGCTCCGAGCTCGCCGATCGTTTCAGCCGATGGATGCTCGACCGCGCGTGAACCCCTCTGGAGCGACCCCGTCGGATGCTCGGGCGCGCGCCGAAGAGCGGCTCGCTTCGGCCAAGCTCACACCGATGCTGCGCCAGTACCTGGAGGTGAAGCGCGATCATCCGGAGGCACTGATCCTGTTTCGGATGGGAGATTTTTTCGAGACCTTCTTCGAAGACGCGGAGGAATGCGCCCGTCGTTTGGACATCACGCTGACCGCCCGGTCGAAGGAGCGGGACGTGCCCATGGCCGGCGTTCCCCAGCATGCCATCGACGGCTATCTCGGAAGGCTGGTCGAGCAGGGTTGCGCGGTGGTGCTCGTAGACCAGGTCGAAGACCCGAAGCAGGCAAAGGGTCTGGTGCGTCGCGAGATCACCCGGGTCATCACGCCCGGCACCTTCGTCGACCCGCAGGCGCCGCCCCGGGCAGCCAGCTACCTGGCAGCGGTGGTGGCGCGCGGAAAGGGGCGCCGTCAAAGCTGGGGGATCGCGCTCCTGGACCTGGCCACGGGGGATTTCGTCTGCGCCAACCTGTCGACCGTGTCGGCGGTCCGGGAGGAACTCGCGGTCCACCCGGTCAAGGAGGTGCTGTGGCCCGGAGAGGGCCCCCCCTTCGAGTTGGAGGGGAGCGCACGGTGGTCCTTCGAACCGAATTTGGGAGCGGCCGCGGCGGAGGCCGAGCTGGACCGCCACTTCGGAGCCGACGAGGGCCGGGGTCTTCGGGCCACCGCGGCCGAGGGGGCCCGGGCGGCCGGGGTCGTGCTCGGTTACGTGCGCAAGACCCAGCTGCTGCCCGAAGCTCGAGACACCTTCGTCGATGCGTCGATCGGGCACGTGGACCGGTTGCGTCTGTACGAGCCCGGCGAAGGTCTGGTGCTGGATCGCCAGGCCCGGGAGCACCTGGAGCTGTTCGAAGCCCGGGGGGAAGGCGGAACCTCGCTGCTTCGGTGCATCGACCATGCGGTCACGGCGCCGGGGGGCCGGCTGTTGGCGAGGTGGTTGGCCCGGCCCCTTCGGACTCCGGCTGCCATCGCGGAACGGTCGGCGGCGGTCGCGGCCCTGGTCGCCCGGCCCTCGGCTGCGGATCGGATCCGGGAGGCCTTGTCGGCGGCGGGGGACTTGGAGCGTCTGGCCGGGCGGGTCGCCATGGGACGGGCGCACCCGCGAGACTTGCGGGCTCTGGTCCGAACGCTGCGGGCGGCCCCCGAAGTCTTGGGGGCCGCGGCCGACGCCGCCGCCGATGCGGGCGGGGTCAGCTCGACGCGCCTCGAGAGCCTGTCGCAGGTGGATCCCTGCGCCGACGTGGCCGACCGCTTGGATGCTGCTCTGTCGGAGGAGCCGCCGGTCGACCCGAAAGACGCCGGAGTCTTTCGCTCCGGTTTCGACGCAGAGATGGACCGGCTGGCTGCGCTAGCCCTCGACGGCAAGAAAATGCTCGCCGAGCTCGAAGCGCGCGAGCGACAGAGCACCGGCATCTCCTCGTTGAAGGTTCGCTACAATCGGGTCTTCGGCTATTACATCGAAGTCACCAAAGCGAACCTGCATCTCGTCCCCGATCGTTTCGTGAGAAAGCAGACCACGGTGAACGCCGAGCGCTTCTTCACCGAAGAATTGAAGACGCTGGAAGACCAAGTGCTTCACGCCGACGAGCACCGGATCGAGCGTTCCCGGCATCTGTTCGCCGAACTCCTCAAAGGGCTCGCCGCGGAGCTGCCGCGCCTGAAGGTGCTGTCGGAAGCGCTCGCCGAGGTCGATGTGTCGACCGGGCTCGCGCACCTGGCGGAACGACGGGGATGGTCCCGGCCGGTGGTCGACGATTCGGACCGGCTCGAGGTCGACGAAGGCCGCCACCCGGTGTTGGAGCAGCTTCAGGAGCAGCTGTCGGAACCCTTCGTTCCAAACGACATGGCGCTGTCGGATCCGACACGGCTGCTGATCATCACCGGGCCCAACATGGCGGGAAAGAGCACTGTGATGCGTCAGACGGCTTTGATCGCCATCCTCGCCCACATGGGCAGTTTCGTGCCGGCTCGAAAGGCCCATTTCGGCTGGCTCGATCGGATCTTCACCCGGGTCGGGGCGGGGGACGAACTCAGCCGAGGGCGCTCCACCTTCATGGTGGAGATGCACGAAACCGCCCGGATCCTGCGTTCCGCGACCGAGCGGTCCCTGGTTCTTCTCGACGAGATCGGCCGGGGGACCAGCACCTTCGACGGGTTGTCGATCGCGTGGGCGGTGGCCGAGCACCTCCACGACCGGGTCCGGTGCAAAACCCTGTTCGCCACCCACTACCACGAGCTGGTGGAGATCGGCGCCCGAAAGCCCCGGGCCGACAACCGGCACGTGGCGGTGCGGGAGCACGAAGACGACATCGTCTTTTTGCGAAAGCTGGAACCGGGAGGGGCCAACCGCAGCTACGGGATTCAGGTGGCCCGGCTGGCAGGGTTGCCGGCTTCGGTGGTCCGTCGGGCAAAGGACGTACTCGAAGGGCTCGAAGCCCGGGGTGCACCGGCTCAAAAAGGCTTGGACCAGATGGACCTGTTCGTTTCGGCCGACCGGGGGCGGAGCGGGGCGCCGCGGGACGCGTCGGACCCGATCCGCGAGCGCCTGGCCGACGTAGACCTGGACGACCTGTCTCCCCGGCACGCCTGGGATGTCTTGGCCGAGCTGAAGGAGTTGGCGGACCCTTCCGGATCGGGGCCCGACGGGGCAAACTGAGGGCATGGCTGCCGACGGCACGAAGCGAAGCACCCGAAAGACAATGCCGACCGGGCCGGCGGCCGCAGACCCCAGCGGTTGCACCGGCCGGGTGTTGGTGGTGGACGACGAAGCCGAGATCGCCGAGATGGTGACGACCTATTTGTCGGCTCGTGGCTTCGAGGTCACCGAGGCGCCGGACGGCGACGCCGCGCTCGAACGGATCCTGACCGAGCGACCCCAAGTGGTGATCTTGGACGTGATGATGCCCGGCCTGTCAGGCTGGGAAATCTGCAAATACGTGCGTGAACGGCCCGATCTCGACGATGTGCGCATCGTCATGGCCACCGGGATCGGTCCCAATGCCAATGCGGCAACTTCGACGCTCTACGGAGCCGACGCCTACGTGGACAAGCCCTTCGACCTCAAAGAGGTGGAACGGGCTGTGATCGATGTCATCCGCATGCAGGCCGAGGCCGGGTCGAAAACTTGAAGCGCCGATCGCCCCTGGCATCTTCCCCGGTGTGAGAGCCGGGATTGCATCCACCCTCATCGTGGCCTGGGCGGTGGCGATGCCGCACGCGGCCGACGCCGAACCCGCCACCCGGGCCGAAGCGGCGGTCGAGGCCGCGGCCCGGGCCGACCGGCGCCTTCGGGCCCACCCGGAAAAGCTTCGTTTTCGGCACCACATCGAGCGGCAGCTTCGCCGCTGGGATCGGGCGCGCCGCATCGCCCGCGGCACCCGGTGGGAGCGGGCCGCAGCCCGGGGCAAGGTTCGGGGCTTGGCCCTTTTGGCCCACTGGTCCGGCCTTGGAAGCGACGCGCGGCGGGCTCGGCGGGCCGAGGCATGGTTTCGGGACCGCTGGCCTGAAGGGCCACCGAGGGATGCGCGGGCGGCGCCTGCGTCGGTCGAGCGCGCGACAGCGGAGCGGGCTCCGTCCCCTTCGACGCGGCGAGACGCGGGTCCCGAGACGCTCCGGAAAGCCAGATCGATTCCAGACCCGGTCCCGGTTCCAGCCCCAGCTTCCCCTCCGGCCACCGAAGCGCGAGCCGAGCCCGCGACCGACTCGGTCTCGGCTTCTGCGGCCGATCTCTTTCGGGTGCAGACCATCGTCATCGATCCGGGTCACGGGGGCGAAGAAAAAGGAGCTCGAGGTCCCGACGGCCTGCTGGAAAAAGACGTGAACCTGGCCATCGCCAGACGAATCAAGCGGCGATTGCAAGGTAGCTTTCGCGTCTTGCTCACCCGCGAAGACGACCGCACGCTTTCGTTGGCCGAACGCTCGAGATTCGCCAACGAGGCCGGGGCCGATCTCTTCGTATCCATTCACGCGAACGGTCACACCCAGCGACGCTTTCACGGTATCGAGACCTACGTGCTGGCGGTGGATGCGCCCCGTTACGGACCGCGGTTGCGGCACAGAGAAGCGCTGCACGCCGCCACGGTCGGCTCCGACGCAGACCCGGCTTTGCGGCAAGATTTGCGCGTATTGTTGGCCGACCTGGCGATGCGCGGGGCCACCGCCCAGTCCCGGATGCTGGCCGAGAGCGTGCAGGCTCGCCTGGTGGACCGACTGCGCGACAGCTACGACGACGTGGTCGACCTCGGTGTGAAGTCGGCGCTGTTCTACGTGCTCCTCGGCACGCGCATGCCGTCGATCCTCGTCGAGACCGGCTTTTTGACGCACCCCGAGGAGGGCGCTCGGCTGGGTACCCGAAAGTACCGTCGGCAGGTTGCCGTCGCCGTGGCCGAAGCGATTCGCGAGCATGTGGGGCATCGGGAGATGTGGGCCGAGCGGGCTGCCACCGGCGCCTACGTGGCACTGCCCTGAATCCGTTCCAAAGCGGTGAAAAATGGGGCGAATCGGGTCGAACCTCCTGGCCGCTTCGCCGACCTTCGCTATACTCCAGCCGTTGCTGTCGCCCCAAGTCGAGTCCGCGCTCAAGAGCCACGGACTGTCCACCGAGGCCCATGTCTTCGTGGTCGATTGTCCCGAGGCGCTCGAAGCCTGTCGTTCCCTGGTCGAGCCGGAGCGTGTCCACGCCGTCGAAGCCCCTGGTTCGGTGGCGTCCGCATTGAAGAAACATCGGGTCGGGGCGGTGGTGACCTCGGTTCGGCACGCGTCTGGCCTGGTGTCGCGCTTGAGCCAAGAAGGCCTGGTGGCTGGGGTGATCGTGCTGGACCCGGCGGGACAAGAAAGCGATTCGGCCGCCCTGCGGGCCCAAGGGGCCATGGACGTCGTGACCGAGGCCACACCCGACGGCCTTCGCACCGTACTTCGACGGGCTTTCGACTTTCGGGGGCTGTTGCTGCTCGAGCTCGAGCATCGCTGCGAGTCCAAACGGCTGGCCAACCAGGAACAGCGTCTATTGGGTGAGCCGCCGGAAGGGCTCAGCGACGACCTGGACGTGATGCAGCCGCCTCCGCTTCCGGTCGGTCCCATGTCGGTCCACGACATGGAGTCGGCATCCGAAGCCTTCGAGACCGCATACATCGAGCGGGTTCAGCAGCTGAGTCACAGCGCCCGCGAGGCCGCCCAAGTGCTGGGTGTGTCGCCGGCCACCCTGTCTCGTCGCCAAAAGCGGGAGGCGATGTGAAAAACCGACCGGTCGCGGAGATCTTGGTGGCGGTTCTCGATCGGTCCGACCTGATGACCCGCCTTCAGCGAGCGCTGCCCACCGAGGGTCTCGTTCCGGCCAAGGTCGAGTTTCGCCCGTTCGAGTCGGCGCTCGACCTGATGGGCGACGAGGCGCCCCAGCAGGTGGACGGGTTGGCCCTGGGTGTGAGCGGAGCCGGACCCTTCCTGTCGGAGGTGCTCCGCTGGGGGGATCAGCGCTTCCATCAACGGACCCCCACATTGATCGTCGGGACCGGCGACGAAACCCAAGACGACGCGGCGGCGCGGCAGATCCTGGGTCGTGAGCACGTGCAGTGGCTGGCGCCGGAGCCCGGCCCGCAGACGTTGCAACCCTGGTTGCTAAAGGTGGTCGAGGTCGAAGCGATCCGGCGCCGGCGGAGCGAGCACGAATCGGTGGCCCACTCCCTTCGGCGGCTTCGCATGGGGCTGTTTCATGGCGCCGAGCCCGAGCTTCAGGTGCCGGAATCTCCGCCCTGCGGTCCCCCACTGCCCACCTCCATCTCCGAAGTCGAGCCTCTCAAGGAGGCCCGGGCCCGGTTCGAGCGGGCCCACATTCAAGCGGTGATCGAAGGGTTCGACAGCCTCAAAGACGCTTCGGCTGCCCTCGGCATCTCGTACACCAGCCTATGGCGCCGTCTGCGTTGACCGCGTCAGTTCGCGCCGGGGCCGCCGGAGTTGGGTGCGGACGGGGCCCCGACCACCATTCGGGGGTCGAGCCCGGCGCATTGCAACGCAGCCTGCCAGCGACCGTCGAAAGGGGTGTCGAAGATGACCGTTTCGTCCAGATCCACGGGGATCCACGCCCCCTGCTTGATCTCTTCGTCGAGCTGGCCGGCGCCCCAGCCCGCGTAACCGAGGACGAGCAGATGACGGCGGGCCGACGCGTTGCGGGCCAGGTCTTCGAGTTTTTCTCGAGACGCGCTGATGTGGATCCCCTCGTTGACCCGGATGGTCCCGGGCTCCTCCATCGTGTCGCCGTCGCCCATCACGAGCCAGCCGGTGTGGGGCGAGACCGGACCGCCGACCATGACCGGGATCGACGGAGGTCCGGCGTCGGGCCGGGGCAGACCCAGCTCCTCGACCACGCTCGAAAACGGAATCTCGGCCGGGCGGTTGACGACGAAGCCCAGCGAACCCTCGGAGCGGTGGTCCACCAGGAGGACCACGGACCGGGCGAAGTTCGGATCGAGCAAGGAGGGCGAGGCGACCAAAAACCCCGGGCTGAGCTCGCTCGCCATGGTTTACAGGGTGGCACCGTTTTGGGCCCATGGCGAGCCGAATCGGGGGCCGCTGGGCGCCAGCGCCACCGCACGGTCGGACGGCCCGGGTGGCGCTCGGCGGTCGGGTCCGCTCGCCTTCGGGCTCGGGAACGGGCTCGGACGGGGTTCGCCGCTTTTCGCGCTGGATCGCAATGCCTGTGCGAATAGACTGCGCCCGCTCGCCCGTTTTCGTTCGGGAGGCCGGGGTGCGGCGGGCCGCAGATCGGCGCCGCCGCTTTGACGGAATGCCATCGTGATGCCCGTACATCCGGACACGACGAAGCCCTGGCCCGTGTGGGGGCTGATCGGCTTGGCGTGCATGTCGTGTGGATGCACGGAGCGATCCTCGAGCGAGGCCCCGGTCGAGACCCTGTACGTGACCGCGGGTTTCGCAGGGCTCGAGGGATGCTGGGCCGCCGCCGGTCCGGCCCGTTTGGCGCCTCTTCTGTCCGCCGAACCGAAAGCCCGCTGGCTCGATGCGGGGAACCTTCTCCTTCCCGACGACATGACTCGGGGACCTGAATCGCTGAAGCGAAGGGCTCGATTCACGGCCCGGCTCATCCGTGCCCTCGAGGTGGCTGCCGTGAACCTGGGGCCGGCCGAGCTTCGGGGGGGACCGGGGTTTTTGGCCTCGTTGCAGCGGGAGGGTGCGCTGCCTTTGGTCAGCGCCAACGTAGCCGCCCGAGGGGCGTTCGCGCCGTCGGTGGCTCGGTCGTTCGTGCGCGCCGTGGGCGACCTGCAGGTGGCGGTGACCGGTGCCTTGCTCGCCGAGTGGGCTCACCGGGCCAGCCCCGGGAACTTCACTGCCTGGGAGCACGGGCCAGCCATCGCCAACGAGATCTCCGCGCTGCGGAGAGGGCCGGTCGACACGGTCGTGGTGCTCGCTCACGTCGATCCGCGCTCCGCCATCGAGCTCGCCCACGAGGTGCCCGAGGCGGATCTGGTGTTCCATGCCGGCCCCGATCGAGACGTGCGAGACGTGCAAGGCGTGCTGGTGGTGCCTCTTCGAAAAGAGCAAGGGTCCGGGCCGAGCCTGGTTCGGCTCAGACTGTCGACCGATGCGGGCCGACTGGAGCAGCCTCACTTCGAGCTCCGCGGCGGCGGTCTCTTTGCTTCGCTCAGGTGGATCCCTTGGAACGAAATCCCTCGAGATCACGCTCGGGTCCAGGCTGCGTTGGACGCGGTCGCGATCACCGAAAGCTGCCGCGAGACGCCGTGAAGCTTCTTCGGACCGGGGGCCTTTGGCTGGTCTCGTCGTGGATCGCGGCCTGTGCGTTTTCCTCTACTTCGAACCGGCCACCGCCCGGGGCTGCGCCGGTCGCATCGGAGTCCTCCAAGGCTGCGCCCATCGAGCGACCCGATGAAGCCGACGACGTGGTCGAGGTCGAGACGTCGACCGACGCCGAGTTCGTTCTGTCCCTGCCGATCGAGGACGCTTCCGATCGGGAGCTCGGCGACGTGCGAGACACGGTGGAGCCGATCTTGGCGGACTCGAGCAGCGTGGCCTTCGGCCTTCCCGAGGATCGGGAATCGATCGCGTTTTGGCGGGAGTATCTGTCGGGACGGGGACGGAAGTACTTCGAACGCTGGTTGGCGCGGAGCACCCGCTACGTCCCGATATTTTGGGAAGTGCTGGATCGCTATCAGCTGCCCCGGGACCTGGTGTTCTTGGCCATGGTGGAAAGCGGCTTTTCCACGTCGGCCTACTCCTGGGCTCGAGCTGCCGGCCCGTGGCAGTTCGTGGCTTCGACCGGACGTCGCTATGGGCTTCGGATCGACTTTTGGGTCGACGACCGGCGCGATTTCGAAAAGGCCACCGACGCGGCTGCACGGCACTTGCGGGATCTATACGAGCGATACGGGGACTGGTTTTTGGCGTTCGCCGCGTACAACGCGGGGGCCGGCAAGGTGAACCGAGCGATCCGCCGGTATCGCACGGAGGATTTTTGGGCCCTTTCCGAGCGCCGCTACCTGCGGCGGGAAACAAAGCAGTACGTGCCGAAGATCCTGGCGGCGGCCCAACTCGCCAAGGACCCTGGAAGCTGGGACCTCGGACACGTGGAGTACCTTCCGCCTTGGCGCTGGACCACCGTCACGGTGACCACCGCGACGTCGCTGCAGGCGTTCGCGCGGGCGTGCCGCGAGGTGGAACCGGAACGCCTGCGCCAGCTGAACCCGGCCCTGCGGGCGAGGGTGACACCGCCCGGGGAGACGTTCGAGGTGCGGGTTCCGGCCACCGTCTCCTCCACCTGCGCCGAAGCCATGCGGCGGCCCAGCCGCCACGATCCGTATGCGTATCGCTACGCCCGGATCACCGAGGCGGACACCTTGGAGCGGTTGGCGCGCCGGTACCGGACCGATGTGGCGGCGATATTGGAATTCAACGACATCGAGCCCGACCAGTTCTTCGACTTCGACGAAATGGTGATCCCGGTGCCGCGGACCCGTGCGGATTCGGTCCCGATCGTGAACCCGCCGCGGCTTCCGTTTCGGCCGCCGGTATACGGCCCCCAGGGTGTTCGCTTGGTGCGCTACCGGGTGCGGGCCGGCGATTCGCTGTGGAAGGTCGCGCAGCGATTTCGGGTCGGCATTCCCCAGCTGCTTCGGTGGAACGGATTGCGGCGGAGCCAGGTTCTGCGGATCGGGCAGAGGCTACGAATCTATTTGGGGTCGGCCCGCGCGGTGCGGCGGGCGCGCCGCGTCGCCAGCCGGCAGCCCGCTCGGCCGTTGCGCGGGTCCGAGCAGAGGAAAGTTCGGCCCCCGGCCGTCGACTCGGGGCGGACCCATCGGGTGGAGCCCGGTGAGTCTTTTTGGTCGGTGGCGAACGACCACGGGGTCACGGTGGCCGGACTTCGGTCGTTGAACGCCCTCGATGCGGACCATGTGCTCCAGCCCGGCGACGTGCTGCGGCTTCCGAAGGCACGGCAGCGGTCTGCGACCCGGTCCGAACCGCCGGCAGGGACCGGACCGCCGCCTCCGGGAACCCACCGGGTCCGTCCGGGGGAATCTCTGTGGTCCATCGGCCAGCGCTACGGCCTGTCGGTGGGAGAGCTTCGCCGGCTCAACGAGCTGCAGCCGGGAGCGCCTCCGCTGCAGCCGGGACAGCTCCTTCGGATCCGACCTCGGTGAATGGGCGGCGCCCGCCAGGTCGTGGCCCGGGGGCTCGCTGGGAGGGCACTTCGGACCTTTCGTCAGTCCCGCGAGCGCCGCGGGTTCGGCCAGCGCAGTCGAGAAGGCACCTCGAGATCGATGCGCGTTCGTTCGACACGAAACGTGAAAGGCTCGGCGAACAAGGGCTCGCCGCCGGGTCCGTAGACGCCCCATCGGTATCGGCCCGGTCGAAAGCGCCCTCGGGCTTCCGGGCGCTCCGACGCCCGTTCCATCATGGTCTGCTCGGTCTCGCCGTCGGCGGCCGAGACTTCGAGCCGATAGGGACCCCCGCCGGGCGGTTCCACCCAAGAGAACCCGACGACAGCGGTTCGCTCGCGGGTCTCGAAGGTCGTGCCGTCCGCAGGTTTTCGCAGCAGGCGCAGCCGATCGTCGGGCCGAACCCGCAGCTCGATCGCTTCCGAAGCGACGCTCTGCAGTCCGTTCGCGTCGATGGAGGAGACCCGCACATATAGGGGGCCGGGTTGGTTGGGCCGATATTCGAGGCGGCTGGTGCGGGTGCGGATCTCGGCGATGCGCTGGCGAAAACCCGGGTCGGAGGCCACTTCCACCCGGTATCCGAGTCCCGACGCGCCGGCCCATTCGAGCAACACGCTCTGGCCCGAGCGCACGTCGGACCGGTCGGGCTGGGGGGCCGCGGGTGC
>DAPKRQ010000330.1:0-8145 GCA_031800475.1 Myxococcales bacterium LLY-WYZ-16_1 | reverse complement strand
CGCTCTTCCGATCTGGCACCGAGGCGCCTGCATGCCCGGTGACTTCGACCCCGCGCCGCCGGCGATCTGCGCGGCCCGTCGTACGGTCCGGCAGACTCGGAAAGAACGCGTCGGGCTTTCGGATGGAACGGGTTGGCCGGGTGCGGCCACCGAAGGAGTAGAGCATGGCATCCTCCACCCAGGCGCGCGCCTTTTCTCTACGCTCGGATGCAGCCGCTCACTCTCGACGCGGCTGCATCGACCGCCGACCCTGCCTAGTTCCAAGCGATTTCAGCGTCCGCGACGGTGCGCCATTCGAAAGATCCGAGGACTTCGAGAGCCCACCGGTCTGCGGCGCTCGCCATGACCCACAGCGATGGGACGACAACTTCGGAGCGGAGTGCAGGCGACTCGATGCTCGCGACGAAAAGGCCGCTTGCGGAAGCGGTCTGAAACTCGATGGACGCCCGGGTGCCTTCGAGCCCCCAGCTTGCAACCGAAGACCACGAAGCGTCCGAAGCTCGTGGGCCCTGCAGCCGTCAGGAGCCGGGCCAGCCCGACGGGTGCGACCGGATTCATCCGGTGGCGGTTTCGCCCCGGGACGAAGGGGGCGCCGCATTCGGGTCCTGCCCGTCGTCGGTGGGCTCGCTTGCGTCGGCGTCCTCGGGTCGCGCCTCGGGGTCCGACGACGAGGCGGTCGAAGGGCCCTCTTCCGGCGGGATGTCCGCGGCGATGCCCGGCGCGACCTCGGGCGAAGCCGGGTCACCGCCGGCTTCGCTCGCTCCATCGGACACCGGCGCGGGTTGAATCTGGGTCGGAAGGCGGGCCCCCTCGTACTTGTGGCGCATGAGGGCCAAGCGATCTTCGGCCACTTCGAGCTGTCCTTTGATCACCATGTAGAGGCTGTGGTGGCTTTGGGCCCGCTTTTGGGCGGCACGTGCGTCGGCCTGGGCTTTTCGCAGGCCCTTTTGAAGCTCCTTTTCCTTCGCTCGAGAGGAGCGCTCGATCTCTTCGAGCCGGGTGGCCATGGCCTGGATCCGGGCTTCCGGGGAACCCTCGCCGTCGGCCTCCGGGGCGCCGAGTCGTTCGGCGGCCCGTTGGGCCGCCGCTGCCCGCTCGGTTTCGGCCTTTTTCAGGCGGTCGGCTTCGGCGCGGGCGGTCGCCAGTTCGGCTTCGAGCTTTTCGACCCGGCGCCGGTGCTCGTCCTCGATGGTCCGTTGGGTCACGCGCACCACCGCTGCAGCGCCCCCTTCGGCTTCGGCTTCGGGCGCTGGTTCGGCCAGGCCCTTGGCGGGCCTTTTTTCGTGGCGTTCCTTCTTCAGCCGCTCGAGCTTGTTCTTGGTCTCGCGAGCCTGCCGTTTCGCGCCTTCCATTTCCTCTCGAAGGCGCTGGGCCTCTTCACGAAGCTGGCTGACCTCCTCCGTTCGCGCGTCCCGGTCCCGCCCGGTTTCGGCCAGGCGCGCGTCGAGGCTGGCGCTTCGCCGCCAAAACAGCACCGCCACGACGACGGCGCCCAGAGCGATGGCGAGGAAGATCGGCTGGAATTCGTTCATGTTTCGTCATGCCGGACTGCGGGCTCCGCCCGTCCCCGGGCCCCTTCGCCTAGCCCACCCCGTTCTCGCACGGCAAGACCCGACGGCAGGCCGAGGCGACCGGTCCTCTGGCCGCCCTTCGGGGCGGGGAACCGCTGCCGTCGGAACACGTTCCGCAGGGCCGAAGGGGCTGCTAAACAACCCGGGTGGCGGGTCGTTCCGACAAGGACGCCCAGGATCGGGAGCTGGTTGCCCGATGGGTTCAGCGTGGTCTGCCCTGGAGCCAGCTGCGGGCCGCGCTGGACCGGGCCGCCCGGGAGGGACTGCCCCTGTCCGACGCGCTCGGCGCCGCCGGCTGGGGCGGTCCGGTGGAGACGAAGGGAACGCGTCCGGGCCATCCGCCGCCGGCCGACGGGGCGGCGGCCGGCCCTGGATTCGACGACCCCGACACCTTTTTCGACGTGGAGGCAGAGCCGGCCGGCCTCGAGCGCGGGCCCGCATTCCAGGACTCGCCCTGGCAGGAGGTCGACGCGGACATCACCTTCCGGGAACTCGAGCCAGCCTCGGGGCCAGACTGGCCCATCGCGGGCCGAAAGAACGAGGGGGGCGACCGTCGGGCCGAGACCCGACCGGTGCCTCGAGCACCTGGGGTGAACCCATCGGGCCTCGACCTGGACGCGACCGCGCCGTCCCCTCCTGCCCAGCGGGCCTCCGACGCCGCTTCCGCACCGTTCGACTCGGACCGTGGGGGCTGGGACGACGAGGATGCCTTCAGCCCGACCCGCACTGCCCTGCCGGCCGGCAGCGGTCGCCGCAGTTCGACCAACCCGTGGAACATCGAGACGGAGCTGCCTTGGAGGGCGGGGACCGACCCGGGCATCGAGGTGCCGATCCACCAAACCCACGGGCCCCTGTCGGCGACGGGGCGCACCACCGGGGAGCGCTATGCCCTGCGCGGCGAGCTGGGCCGTGGCGGCATGGGGCGGGTGCTCAAGGCCCTGGACCGGGACATCGGGCGCGAGGTGGCCGTGAAGGTGCTGCTGCCGAACGCCGAGCACCAGGATCTCCTCATTCGACGTTTTTGGACCGAAGTGCAGGCTACCGGACAGTTGGAGCACCCGTCGATCATTCCGATCCACGACGTGGGCCGGCTACCCACCGGCGAGTTGTTCTACGTGATGAAACGCCTCACCGGCCGGACCTTGGCGAACATCTTGAGGAGTCTCGCGCATGGCGACGAAGAGACGCGTGCATCCCACTCGCGGGCACGGCTTTTGACGATATTTCAGCAGATCGCGAATGCTGTCGCCTTCGCCCACGCCCGAAACGTGATCCACCGGGACATCAAGCCGGGCAACATCATGATCGGTCGATATGGTGAAGCGATCCTGATCGACTGGGGGTTGGCCAAAGTGGTGGACCAAACCCGGGAGCCCACCGGGGATCTTCCGCTGGTGCAGCTTGAAGGGGTGTCCGGTGCCGAGACATCCAGTGGAACGATCACCGGAACACCCCAGTACATGCCCCCGGAGGCCACCGAGGGCTCGCCGTCCAAGATCACCTCGAAGTCCGATGTCTACAGCCTGGGAGCCGTGCTCTACGAAATCCTCACCCTCCGTCCGGCCTTTACGGACGAGGGCTTCGTGCCGACGGTGATGAAGGTGCGACGGGGGGACTTCGTCCCGCCGAGGAAGCTCGCCCCGGGTCGCAACATTCCGGAAGAACTGGACGAGCTATGTCGGCAAGCCATGGACGGGGATCCGGAGCGTCGTCCCACTGCCAAGGCCCTCGCCGACGACGTGGCACGCATTCTCGAAGGTGCCCGCGACAAGGAGCGCCGGACCGAGCGGGCCCGTAGCCGCCTGCGCGAAGGTCGGCAAGCGGCCGACCGCTGGAAGCTCCTGAAGGTAGAGCTGCAGCAGTGTGAGTCCGAAGCGAAACGCCTGCGCAAAGAGATCCCGCCGTGGGCCGGTGCCGACCAAAAGATGCAGATCTGGTCGGTCGAAGATCGCGTTGCCGAACTCCAGATGGAAGCGGTCTCGGCCTTCGAAGAGGCGGAGGCTGCGTTTTTGCGGGGGCTCGGCGAGATCCCGGAAGACCGAGAGACGCGAAACGCCCTGGCGGCGCTTTACTTCGCCCGCTTTGGTGAGGCCGAGCGCAGTCGAGACACCGAATCCATGCGCTACTACCGAAAGCTGGTGGCCCGCTACGACGACGGGGCGTGGGCCCGCATGGTGGAGGGAAACGGGAGTTTGGAGGTCGACATTCGTTCCCGCGACGGGGCCGCGGTCACCTTGGACCTATCTCGCTTCGAAGCGCAGCGGCGCATCTTGCGGCCCCGGGATCCCCGTCGTCTCGGTCCTTCGCCGGTTCCAAAGTTCGAGCTACCGCACGGCTCCCACCTGCTGACGGCGCGCCGCTCGGGGGCGCGGGACGTGCCGATTCCGGTTTGGATCGGGCGCACCGAAGACGTGAAGATCCGACTGGAACTGCCGCGGGACGAGGACGTGGGAGATGCTTTCGTCTGGGTGGCGCCGGGACCCGCGATCCTGGGCGGCGATGCGGTGGCGCACGGCGCGTGGGAGCGGCGCACGGAAGATGTGCTGGGATTTGCCATCGGCCGCTTTCCGGTGACCTGTGGCGAGTACTTGGAGTTTTTGAACGACGTGGCGGCATCGGATCCGGCTCGGGCCATGGGGCACGCGCCCCGCGCCCGAGCGAACGAGGGGCACTACTGGAAGCTCGATCCCCACAGGCGCTGCTTCGAGCTGCCGGACTCGAGCCCCGGTGGGCAGCGATGGATGCGCGACCTGCCGGTGAACGGCGTCAGTCACCAGGACGCCCTGGCTTACGTCGAATGGAAGAAAGCCAGGACTGGCGAGGCGCTACGACTGCCGCGCGAGGCCGAGTGGGAAAAGGCGGCTCGCGGCGTCGACGGCCGATTCTTCCCGTGGGGGGACGACTTCGACGCCACCTTCTGCAAGATGAAGGACAGTCGGCCCACCCCCTACCCGGAACCGGAGCCCGTCGGCACCTTCGCCACCGATGTGTCGGTCTACGGGGCCCGGGACATGGCGGGCGGGATCCGGGAAATCTGCGAGACCACCGCCGAAGGCCGCACCGCTGCAGTCATGCGCGGCGGATGCTGGCACGACACGGGTCTATTCTGTAGAGTCGCTTTCCGTCACATCACCACGTCCGATTTCGTGAATACCGGCCTCGGCTTTCGTTTGGCCAAGGACATCGAGTAGTCGGGCGGTTCGGGTTTTCCAAGCTGCAGATCGTCCGCCCGTCGCGGCTCGTGGGTTCGCTCCGGATGCGGCCGAAACCGGGGATCTGCTCGGATCATCGGCGGATGGGCAGGGCGGTGGTGCGTTGAGAGGGTCGGGGTGTGGACGACCTGGACTCCCGACTGAACCAGGCTTGGGATGAGCTGGCAGAGCAAGTGGCAGAGCTCGCGCGAAGCGAAGGAATTCGGGATGGGGCCGGGCTCGTCGCTCGGTTGAACCACCCGGAGCTTCATCGGGCCCTGCGCCGGTGTGAGCGGGCTTCGGAAGGCTTCGTGGATTCGGAGGTGGTCCGCGACTTCGTGGCGGCGACCGAGGCCGACGGGGTCGGGCCTCCGGGGCGGTCGGTCTTGGCCGTGCGGACCGACGAAAGACGGGGGAGGCGCAAGCGATGAACACATCCGGGGTAACGGCTGAAGCCACCAGGCTGAGCCGCGAGGTCGAGCCGAAACCGGTTACCGCCGACGCGATCGTCGGGAAACTGAAGAAGATCGAGCTTTCGAAGAAGCCCGCCGGCGAGATGCTCGCGGCCTATCGCTCGACCCTGGCGGAAGGCAAGCACCTGCCGGCCGAAGACCAGTGGAAGATCACCCACCAGGCCATTGCAACGCTGACCGCCATCGAAGGAGCGCGGGATAATCCGGGGATCATTCGGGGCTTGGATCGCTTCATGCGAAGAGCCACGCGGCTTCTCGGCGGAGGGGGTATCGACTCGTTGCTGGACCGCGTCACTCGGGGTGGGCCCCGCGTTCACCCGGCTGCCGAAAAGACGCTGGCGAAGGTGGCCCGCGCTCCGGACGGAAACCGAATCTTTTCGCTTCTCGAGAACTCTCCGCAGCTCGTGCCGGATGGCAGCGAGAGGTTGGACGTCCTGGTCGGGAACGCCCGACTGTCGGTGGAGCGAGCTGGCGAAAAGAACCGGGTCCGCTTCCTCGATTCGGCGGGACGGTCTTTGGGGCCTCGAGCCCTTCTCGACCGGGATGGGCCGAACGCCCCTCGAACCGCCCATGCATTGGGACGAAAGCTCCGCCGGGCGGTGGCTGCTCGCCTTCAGGCTGAGAAAGTCTGACAGCCGGCTCGGGGCGTCGAGCGCCAACGACGCACTCCCGCACGAATTCCGGGATGCATCTTCGGCTTTGTTTGGCCTTTCGGAGTGTCCCGTGGCTCGCTTCCCACCGATGGATCCTTCGTTTTGGAACCGGCGATACGCGGAATCGGAGTTTGCGTACGGCACCGAACCCAACGATTTCCTGGTTCGGGTCGTGGACCGAATTCCCCCCGGGCGGGTGCTTTGTCTGGCCGAGGGTCAGGGGCGAAACGCCGTCTTCCTCGCCGAAAAGGGCTTCGAGGTGACGGCGGTCGACGCTTCCGACGTGGGGCTCGAACGGGCCCGTCAGCTCGCGTCGGCCCGCTCGGTGCACATCGAAACTCGGGTTGCGGATCTGGCGGACTTCGACTTGGGGAACGCTGCCTGGGATGGGATCGTTTCGATCTTCGCGCATCTTCCGCCGAACGTGCGCCGCGACGTGCACCGCCGGGTCGTCGCGGGGCTCCGCCCGGGGGGTGTGTTCGTGCTCGAGGCCTACACGCCGGCTCAGCTCGAGCGAAAGACCGGCGGGCCTCCGGTCGCGGAGCTGATGATGGAAAAGCAGGCTCTGGAAAGTGAGCTGACCGGCTTGATCTTCTCAGTGTTTCGAGAGCAGACCCGGCCGGTGCACGAGGGCAGTTATCACCAGGGACTCGGTGAAGTGGTCCAGGTGTTGGCTTGCAAGCCGGCGTGAAGAAAGCCGTTCGCGCTGCGAAATCCGTTCGCGCGGCGAAATCCGTTCGCGCGGCGTAATCCGTTCGCGGGCGGGGTGCCATCCACCCTTCGACCGCGGACTGACGACGGCGTCATCAATTCGAAAGACGCCTCCCATCCTCGCTGCACCGCCGTCCGAAACCGGTGCCGAAACCGCTGCAAAAACCGGTGCTGGCCGAAACCGGTGCCACCCTCCGTTTTCGTTGGACCGGTCCATCGGGAGGGGTGGATGCGTGCGCTCACCGCCTATCGCCGGCGGATGGCAGCGCGTACAGTGGGCCCATGGGGGGAAGCAGATCGATCGAAGCCCCAGTCCTGCCGGCCCGAAGAGCGGGGACCTCGTCGTGGGGGCGCGGGGCAGGCTGGGCGATGGTCGCGTTCGGGCTGTGGACGACGGCGCCCGAGGCTCGGGCCAGCGACCCATTCACGGGCGTCTTCGTGGATCCGAAGGGCGGGGCGGAAATCGTCCTTCGTCGGGAGGGTGCGGGCTATGCCGGAAAGCTGCGGGCAGGGGGGCGGTCCGCTCGGCTCGAAGCCACCCGGGGCGCTCGGGGGATCGGCGGCTTCATTCACGGACCGGGGGAGCCGCTGCCGTGGTCCGCTCGGGTCGTGTCCGGAGGTCTGTGGGTGCAAACGCCCCTGGGTCGGGCCCTCTATGTTCGAAAGGGCGAAGCGGTCCGCCCGTCGCCGAAGCCGAGCCCGAAGCGGGCCGGGCCGTCCCGTTCCCGGCCCGATGCCTCCGAGGGCGCAGCCGCCCGCATTTCAGGATCTCGCCTTTACGTCATGACCCGGAGCAGCATGCTGTCGAGGCACCGAACCAGCGCTTACTCCGAGATCGATCTGTGCCCCGGCGGCGTTTTCTTCGACCGCTCCGAAGCGTCCGTGCAGGTCGGAGGCCCGTACGACGGCCGCCGCGGCCCCAACCGGGAGTGGGCTGGGGGCGCCTCGGTCCAGGGAGGATCGGGCCGATGGACCGTCGCTCGCGGGCCTGGCGGCGCCGTGCTGCGGCTGCAGTGGCGGTCGGGCCAGACCGTGAGTCACCCGTTGTCCGATGTTTCGTCGGGGAGCTGGCGACGCGGCCGGACTCGATTCGCCATGGATTGGAAGAAGGGCCGCTGCCCCTGACCCCGCCCCGTCTCGGAGGATGGGGGCCGAAAGAATTTCGGATTTTCTCCGCGGATCGCGAGAGCCGGCCGGGCAAACCGCTCCAACCTGTCCCGTTGGATCGATTGACCGATGGGAAGCCCAAAATTCAGGTTCGAGCTTCGCTCCGTCGTGGACCGCCATGGCCGAATGCGCGCCATGCCCGGCGTCGTGGTGTTCTCCGCCACCATCCACACCGCCGGGCTCCATCCGCGCTATCCCCAGGGCATCGCCCTCGCCAGGGGCCAGTGGCTGGCCCGAATGGAACTTCAGATCCGATTGGCCCACCTGCAGGCCGACGGAAGCGTTCGCACACGCCCGCCGCCCCGCCGACCCGAATCCGGTCCGGCCGGGACCGGACAAGTCCACGACTGAAGCCGGGGAAACCGGCACCACCCCGGAC
>DAPKRQ010000329.1:0-9077 GCA_031800475.1 Myxococcales bacterium LLY-WYZ-16_1 | reverse complement strand
CCGCCACGCCCCCGGCCGCCGCGGCTGCATCGCCCTGGCCTGGCAAGCCCTCGAGGCGGCCTTGGGCCCGTCGGAGGAAACGGGATCGCCGTGAGCCTGTTGTGGACCGCGATCGGCCTGGCGGCGGCTCTGACCACGGCCGGCGCATGCGGCGCACTGCGGGAGCGCCACCCCCGACTGGCCTTGGCCTTGGCCGTGGGGAGCACGGGCTGGCCGATGCTGGTCCCCGCCGGCGCCCTCTTCGGCCGGGGCTTGGTGGCGGTGTTCTCGCTCATGGCCCTGTTCAAGTGGATCCAGTGGGGACCGGGACCGTCGGGTCACTCGACCGCCTTTCGAATCTGGCACTTCACGGCGGTCTTCGACGGGCGCCGGGTCCGCTGGGGTTCGCCCGGGTTCGACGGCGCCACCGGCCTTCGGGCCTTGGCTCACGGCGCGGTTTTCGCCGCATGCTGCGGGGCGCTTCGCGACGCGCGACCCGGCCCCGGGCTGGCCCACCTGTCTTTGGAAGCGGCGGCCTGGGGCGTGGTGGCCCCGGTGGCCTTGGTGGGTGGCATCACCGAGGCGGTCCGCTGGGCCCACCGTTTGGCCGGCGCCCGCATCCCACGTATCCAACTCGACCCGTGGAAGTCGGCCAGCATCCGGGAGTTTTGGGGACGAAGGTGGAACCGGACCGTTTCTTCTTGGCTTCGGGAGGTAGTGTTCTTTCCGTGTGCCCGCAGCGGTCGGCCCAGCCTGGGCCGATGGCTGGCTTTCGCCATCAGCGGCGCCATCCACGCGTACATCGTGGCCTTTCCCCTCGGGCTGAAAGACGCGGCGACCATGACCGCGTTCTTTTTGGTCCAAGCTCCGCTGTGCGAGTTGGACATCCAACTGCCCGCGGGCCGGCGCCCCTTCGCGTGGTTGGCCTTGGTCGGCACCTCTCCCCTGTTCGTGCACCCGTTTCTGCGCATCCTGATTCCGCCATGATCGGCGCAACCTCCCCGGACCCTCGCCGATAACGGGGTCGAGGCAAGGTCCCATGGTGAACGGAATCGACAACAAGCCCATCCGACCGGATCTGGACGGCCGCATTCAGGGCCAGTACCAAGGTCAAAACCCCTTGGACGTCCGACAGCAGAACACCGACGCCCTCCGGGCGGCCCTTGATGCGGTCCGGAACCCCCAGTCGAACCCGACAGGGGCAGGCGCCCAGCGGTTCGACAACCCGGTCCAGCGGCTCGAAGATCAGCTGGCCCAGTTCATGGACATGGCCGACAAGGATCCGACGCAGCTTCTCGAGCTGTTGAACGACAACCCGGACCTGGCCGACGCCTTGCGGCAGTCCATGCCGGCGGCCTCCCAGGCTCCCCAGCCCGGAAGCTTCGTCACCTCCTGACCGTCCCTGCCTGGGGCGCCGCGGGGCCCCTTCTTTGAGGGAGGGGCCCATTTGCTGATAGGTTGCCCCAATGCGTCGACCGACGGGCTTCGTCGCCGCCGCCTTGGCCGCCGTGGCGTTGGCGCTCTTCTTGTGGATCGCCCTTCAGCCCCCGCCGCCGCAGCCGCCCGCGTCGCCGGATCGGCGCCTCCGCGCCCCTGAGACCGAGCCGGCTACCCCATCGGACGACGAGCGTGCGGATCCGGCCGAACCAAGCCTCCAGGGATCCACCAAGCCCCCGCAGCCAAAGCGGGAGGGGTCCGAAAGCTCCGAGACCGGTGGATTGGGTTCGGGCTTCGGGCTGCAACCGAACGCCGACGCCGCCGGCTCAGATCCCCGGTCGGCGGGACCTGCGGCGTCCGCGGCCGGTCCGCCTGCGCCCGAAGGCCCACCCGACGCAGGGGCTGCAGGCGGCGACGCCGAATCCAACGAAGGCCGACCGGCCCCTTCACCCTCCCAGGCTCCATCGCTTCGGGACCTTCCTCCCACCGTCCGCACATTCGTCGAGCGGAACACGAGTCGGGACGACCGCGGCCTGGTCGAAAAGAAGCGTCCGAGCGGCGGAGTCGGCATCGATCTGAAAGAAGGCTTTCAGTCCGTCCCCGTGGCCACGGTCGACGAGGACGGAAACGTCATCATTCACGAGCCCTGAGCGGCCACGGCAGTTCCCATGAAACGATTCTTCTCGATTTTTTGCGCGGCGGTCTTCGCCTGGATGCTCCACTCGAAGGACGCCTCGGCCCAGACCCAGACGATCACGGTTCAGGGCAAAGGTTCCACCTTCGTGCTCAACTTCTTGGCAGGCTACACCCAGGACCGCGGAGACGCTCTGGAGCGGGCCGCCCAGATCTGGGCAGACATCTTGGTCAGCTCCGTCGACATCGAAGTCGATGTCACTTTCACCGCCCTCGCATGCAGTCCTTCGAGCGGTGTGCTCGGAAGCGCGGGACCCAACAGCATCGAGCGCGACTTTCCGGGCGCCCCCCTTTCGAACACCTGGTACGTCGAGGCCATGGCCAACGCCATCTCCGGGGTGGATCAGAACGGCAGCAGCGCGGAGGTGCGTACATTCTTCAACGCGTCCCTCGACGATCCGGCTGAGGAGTCGAGCTGCCTGACCGGCCGAGATTGGTACTACGGCACCGGCACACCGCCGCCCGGTGACATTTCGTTCTTCGACGTGGTCCTTCACGAGCTGGCCCATGGCTTGGGCTTTTTGAGCCTGGCGAACCTTCAGACCGGAAGCCTCTTGGCAGGCCTCGACGACGCCTATGTCGTTCAGCTCGAAGACCGTTCTGTCGGAAAGACCTTGTCCGACGCCAACATGACCGACGCGGAGCGCCAGACCGCCGGCACCGACGACGGAGACCTGATCTGGACCGGCTCCGGCGTCACCTCTTTGAGCAGCTTTCTTTCGTCGGGGACCGTGACCGGCGGAGAGGTCCTCATGTACGCACCAACGACGTTCCGGGGCGGCTCGTCGATCTCGCACTTCGACCGGCGGCTTTCCCCGAACGAATTGATGGAACCCAGCTACAATCTGACCACCGATCGCCGTCTCACCCGAGCTCTGTTCGAGGACTTGGGCTGGACGCTCTTTAGCGAGCCCCCGGAGATCACCGGGCAAGACACATTGACCACCCCCGAGGATACTCCACTGGAGCTGGAGCTGTCGGACTTCACTGTGGTCGACCCCGATAGCAACTTCCCTGCGGACTTCACTCTGGATGTACGAGGCGGAACCAACTACACGGTGTCCGGCTCCACCGTCACGCCATCCCAGGACTTCAACGGCGAGATCCATGTCCCGGTCACCGTGAACGACGGATCCTCGGACAGCTCGGTCTTCACCGCCACCGTCACCGTCGACCCCGTGAACGACGCGCCGGTGGTCACGGCCCAAGCCACCGTGACCACCCCCGAAGACACGCCGCGGTCGATCGTGCCGGCGGACTTGGTCTTCACCGACGTCGACAACGACGCCGGTTTCGCGGTGCTCGTGGAGCCGGGAGACTTCTATACGGTGGCGTCGAGCACCGTGACCCCCGCTCTCAACTACAACGGTCCGCTGATCGTCCCGGTGTCCGTCACAGACGGAGACGCGGAAAGCGAGGTGTTCGAGCTACAGGTCGAGGTGACCCCCGTGAACGACCCACCGGTCATCACGGCGGCAGCTTCCTTGCAGATTCTGGAGGATCAGCCCCTGACCGTGGCCCCCACCGCCCTCACCGTCGAGGACCCGGACAACACCTTTCCAGACGACTTCACGGTGGAGATCGACCCGGGCACGAACTACCTGGCGAACGGCGATACGTTGACCCCCAGCCGAGACTTCAATGGAACACTCGCCGTCTCGGTCCGGGTTCGAGACGGGGACCTCTCGAGCGACCCCTTCACCGTCCCGGTAGAGGTGGTGGCGGTCAACGACGCGCCGGTGGTGACCGGCCCGGCGAGCTTGACCGTGGCCGAAGACGGACAACTGCCCCTCACGCTGTCCGACCTGGCCGTGACCGACGTGGACTCCATGGCCTCGGACTTCACCCTCCGAGTGCTGCCCGGCGACAACTACACCTTGGCACAAACCACCGTGATTCCGAACCCGGACTACTTCGGGCCACTGCAGGTGCCCGTCACGGTATCCGACGGGATCGATGGGAGCGCGCCTTTCGCGATCCAGGTCGAGGTCACGCCGGAACCCGACCCGCCCGAGGTCGTGGACCAGCAGACCCTGACCACCCTCGAAGATACGCCCCGGGTCCTGACCCTGGACGACCTTCAGGTCAGAGAGCCCGACGGAGATCCGCTGACCCTGACGGTGGAGTCGGGCGAGAACTACACCGTCGAAAACGCCGCCGGCACCCGAACCGCCACCATCACTCCAGCCCCCGATTACTTCGGGACTCTGCAGATCCCCTTGGCCGTATCGGACGGCCAGTTCCAAAGCGAAACCTTCGTGGCGGACCTGGAGGTGGAGCCCGTGAACGATCCACCGGAAGTCACCGGTCAGCGCGTCCTGTCCACATCGAGCGAGCGGGCGCTGCCGGTCCGGGCGGTGGACCTCGTCATCGATGACCCGGACAATCTCTTTCCCGACGATTTCACCGTTCGGGTGACCGACGGCGAGGGCTACGGTACCGACGGGACCTCGGTGCAGCCGGACGGCGGCTTCCGCGGCCGACTGACCGTGCCGATCACCGTGTCGGATGGTGACCTGGAAAGCCCCCCCTTCGAACTGGAAGTGTGGGTGGGCGATCCGGCCTTCGACACCCCGGTGGTGTTGGAGGCCGAGGGTCTCATTACGCCCTTGTCTCGGTTGCCGGTGCCCGAGTCTCTCGGCGTGCTGGATGGCCCGGTCCAGGTGGAGCGGGTGGGCCCGAGTTGGGTCCGTCCCGGGCAGCGCCGCGTGGTTTGGCGGGAGCGAAGCGGCAATGACGAGGCCCTGATCGCCCAGACGATCCGGCTTCGACCGATCGTGTCCCTGTCCCCGGACCAGACCGTGTCCGAGGGCGACCCGGCGGCCTTCCAGGTCTGGGCGAATGGCCCCTCCCCAGACCCCGTGTCGATTCCGTTCGACGTGGCCGGCAGCGCAGCTTCGACCGACCATGACCTGACTGCAGGCACGGTCCGCTTGGACGCCGAAACGGTCTCGGTCGAAGTCCCGTTCGACACCGTGAGCGACGGCGGGACCGAAGACGACGAGACCATCGAGGTGCAGATGGCATCCGGCCCGAACCTGCAGCCCGATGCCCGGCACACCACCGTGATCACCGAAGGACCGGTATCTCCCCGGGTCCGGGTCAGCGCCAGCGTCGGGGGAACGCCCGGCCTCACGGTACGTCGAAGCGACGTGATCGAGCTTCGGGCCGCCGCACCCGCCGGAGCCGAACTGGTGTGGCTGCTGCCGGACGGGGCGGAGGTGAGCGGGCCCAGCGTGCGCCTCAACGGCACCGCCCTGGACTTCGAGTTGGGCGTGGCGCCGGTCTGGCTGCAGGCCACGGAACCGACGGGCCTGACCAGCGTTCGGCCGGTCACGGTGCGGGTCATCGACGAACTTCCGACCCTGTCTCCGGACGAAGATGCCGACGGCGATGGCCTCAGCGACGCGGACGAGGGCTGGGGGGACAACGACCTGGACGGCCTGCCGAACCTGCAGGACGCTTGGGAACTGCCCCACGCCATGCCGCTCGGTCTGGGCGAAGATCCGCCCGCCATGGCCGAGGCAGACCCGGGCGTGCGCCTGGAGTTGGGGGAGCTGGCGGTGCAGGCCCGACGGCCGGGCGCCGGCCTGCCGAGCGCCGAAGGGCTCGAAGGGGGGCCGGTGGTCGACCTGGTGGCCACAGAGCTTTCCGATGCCGGCCGGCCGGTGCGACTGGTGGTGGCTTGGCCCGAGCCGTTTTCCGGGGGCGCCGGCGTGCTCCGAATCGACGGCACGTCGAGTGCGCCGTTCGTTTCGCGCGATGGCGACGCCATCGCTTCGGCCCCGGGCTCGGACGGCGCATGCCCACCCCCGTTCAGCACCCAGTTCGACCCGGGCCTCACCCCCGGGCACCGCTGCCTGCGCCTCACCCTGGCCGACGGGGGTCCGAACGATCCGGACGGTGCCGCCGACCGCACCCTGCAGATCCGGTTCGGGGTGGAAGAGAGCTTGAATCCGGGGCTGAGCGCCGCATCGGGGGGATGCCGCTGCGGTCCCCGCCCGTCCGCCGCGTCGCAAGCCGCATCGTGGCTTCTTGCCGGTCTCCTGCTCGGGCTGCCGGTCTTCCGCCGGCGGGCGATGATGGCCCGGAGCCGGACCGGCAGTGGTCGGTCAGTTCGCTGACGCCGCCCGGTCAACGACCTGGGCCCGAGCCTCTTCCCGCAAGGCCCGCAGCTGGTGCTCGAGGCCGTCCACCGTGGCCTGCGCGTCGGGTAGGGCAGCCTCGGTCTCTTGGATGGACCTCCGCAGGGCGATCCGCTTTGGAAGAGACGATTTGTCCCGGCTCGGAAAGTTTTCGAGTCGGCGCTCGAGCCGGCGGAGCCGGCTCGCCAAACGTCGGAGCCGCCCGCGAGCGCGCCGAAGCTCGGCGCTCGCTCGGGCGTATTCTTTTCGCTGGGCCGGCGTCAGATCCATCTCGGACAGCGGAAGCGGTTCGAGCGTGAACCGCAGACGCTGGCCCGAGCGAAGACGAACTGGGTACAGCCTCTTTCGCACGGTCCGATAGCCGGGTCGCTCGATTCGCAGCACCGACGGCCGATCCGCGGGCACCGCAAGCCGTTCGAGTGGGGTCTCGCCGCGCTGAACCTCGTCCACGAACACGCGCCCCCATGGGGTCGATTCCACTGCCAGCCCCACCGCGGGCTCCAGCTCGAACCGGAGCGTCTCGGAGGCCTCGGGCCGGTAGGTCTGACGGACCGGCACCCGCCCCTCGGCGGTGAGCTCGAGCAGGTGCTCACTTCCCCGGGCGAGCCCGGGAAGAGCCACGGGCGTGACGCCCAGCCGCCGGCCATCGAGCCACACCATGGCTTCGACGTCGGCGTCGACCCGCACGTCGACCCGAGGACGAAGCCGGAACTCCAGCCGGGTCGGCGGGTGGGTGGCCCGGTGATACCGGACCGGGCGGTCGACCAAGAAACCGGGCTTTTCGACCTCGATCTCGTAGGCACGATGGCGCCGAAGGCCGGTGAGAACCGCGGGGGTTTCGGAGGTCCACCAGGTTTCGTCGATCCGAATGCGGGCCCCGGGAGGATCGGTGCGCAGCTCGAAGCCGGCGTCTGTCGGCGTGAGGCCGGAAGCCTCCGGAAGCGCGAACGCCAGGCCGAGCACCGCGATCGCCGCTCCGGCCGCAGCGCCCAGCCGGGCGCCGGCAGGCCGCGGTCCTCGGCGTACGGCCGCGACCCCGGCTGCCGAAAGGGCCCCGAACGCGCCGGCTGCTCCGTGGCCGACGGCGTGGGTCCAGGCGCCGTGGGAGGTCAGGACGACCAACCCCGAAACCGAAAGGAGGAGCGGACCGAGGGCAGCCACCGCGGGAAGGCGCCAGGGAACGGAAAAGAGACCGACAACCGGCAAGGACGAGCGGCCAAAGGCCACGACTCCGGCGCCCACCACCGCCGCCACCGCGCCGGTTCCTCCGGCAATAGGTCGAATGGATTCCACTGGAGAGAGCCCCGTGCTCACCGCGAGCCCGATCAGCGCCCCCGTGCCAGCAAGGGCGACGAGCGGCCCAGATCCGACCGTCCGCTCGACCGCCGGAGCGACCCATTGAAAGGTCAACAGTCCCCAGAGCCATGGCCAGAACCCCGCAAAAACGAGCACACCGAGGATCCAGCCCCACTGGGACCACCCTTGGACCGGCACCACGCCCCAACGGGCCAAAGCAGACGCCATCAGGTCTCGGCGCAGCAGCTCTGCCCGCCGGTCCAGCTGCTGCTGGGCCGTGAACGACGCCTGCGGGGAAGCCAACTCTCCGTCCTGGCGACGTGCCTGGACACGCGTGCGCACGGATGCCGGCACGAGACGCTCCAGGTCCCGGGGAAGATCCGTCCCGGGATTTTCGGCCCAGCCGGCTGCCAGCTCGTTCAGGCCAGCCACCGGATCCGGCCCGGAGCCGCTCTGCTGCATGGCGAAGCCGAGGACCCATGCCCCCAGCCACAACCCCGTGGCCCATGGGCGAGACCTGGGCTCGGATCGAGGGTGTCGCCCCGGGTCGGCGGGGGGAGGTTCCGGTCGCCGAAGGGCGCCGTGCCGCGTCGCTCGGGTCACGGGTCTATCCGTACCAGCGCTTCACCCGATCGCGCACTTGTTCCAGGGTCCGTACCGAGCCCGTTCCGTCCATCAAGTCCTCGAGCAGGGCCGTTCGGGGTCGACGGGCAAACCGAACCACGCTCCGGCGCTCGAGCAAGGGTCGCAGCGGACGAAACAGCGACGCGGGCAACACGTTCTCCAAGTACTCGATGCCCGTTCCGCGTCGAGACGGGTCGGTGGACCCCATCGCATCCACCGCCGACAGAAACGGCTCCTCCAAGAGCACGGTACCCAACAGCTCCACGCAGTACGCCAAGGCGAATCCCGCTTCGTGCCGCACCGTGCTCGGATCGTCCCCGCCGTTGGACGGGCTCGACGCCGAGGGAGTCCACACCAACCGGCACCGATCCAGCTCCCGTCCCGCCGCGTCGAACATCTCGGCGTCGAAGGGTCGAAGCTCCGGGTTGCGGCGGACGATGCGGTGAAGCGCCAGCGCCGACCGATAGCGGATCTCGAGCACATTCGCGTCGATGGCGATCTTCAGGATCAGGGCGCTGCGGCGGGTCGGCACGGCGCCCAGCAGAGCCGGAACGCGCCGGCGCATCTCGATGGAAGCCCGGTGATTGAGCACCACGTCTGCCAGCAACCCGAGGTGCACCGGCGCCACCCTTCGCAGGGCCTCCTCGGCGAAGGGACGACACCCCGGATCCTCGAGCAGCTCGACGACGAAGCCAGCCCACTGCGGTGGAAGGGGCTGGTACCGCCGCAGGACCCAGGCGACCTGGTCCGGATCCCGGCCGCGTAGGGCCGAGATGGCCCGCAGGGTCGCTTCGTCCCCGGACAACGGCGGCGGCCCGGTAAGTCGGGGGCGAAACGCCAGCGGCGACGCGCCCACCGGAGCGAAGGCGGGGCCAGCGGAGCCAGCGGAGCCAGCGGAGCCAG
>DAPKRQ010000328.1:0-9507 GCA_031800475.1 Myxococcales bacterium LLY-WYZ-16_1 | reverse complement strand
ATTCTGGAGACGACCTGCGCACAACGAACGGGCCGCAGCCCAAGGCTCGTCGAGCGCTCCCTTCGCCGACCGGCGGCCCCATGCCGGACTGGGCTCGCTCGACGATCTTCGAGGTCATGCCGCAGCGCGCCACGGTCCCATTTTACTTGGGGTGGGGCATCCCGTCGGGCTTCAGTTCGAGCTCATGACGATGCGTGCGTGGAAGACCGCCTTCATCGCCGGAATCGCCGGGCTGCTCGCATGCAGCGACGGCGACCCCGATCCGGCGCCGGACGCCGGCAACGGGCCCGGGACCGACGGGGGTCCGGGCGACCTGGGGAGCGCAGGCACCGACGGCGGACCGAACCCGGACGGCGGCACGAACCCCTCTTCTTTCGAAATCCCCGGACTCGACGATCCGGTGACCGTGCGCTTCGATGCACGAGGGATCCTGCATGCAGAATGCGCAACGCCCGAGGACTGCATGGCGGTCGAAGGCTACTTCCACGCAGCGCACCGATTCGGTCAGATGGATTTCCGCCGGCGGGCGGCGCAAGGTCGATTGACCGAGCTGTACCGCACCATCGGCTTCGGCAGCGCCACCATCTCTCAGGACCGACAGGCCCGAGCGGTGTTCTCCACCCGGACCGGGGAACCGATGGTCGACCAACTCCTCGACGCGGCCAGCGACGAAACCCTGGGCTATCTTCGGGCCTACACCCAGGGCGTGAACGCTTGGATCGACGACCTGCGAAACGGTCGCAACGGAGCCCGCGTGACCGAGGATTGGGCGGCGTTCGAAGATCTCGTCGAAGACTGGACCGTACGAGATAGCGCCAGCACCGTGCTCCTGCTGATCAACTCGCTGACCAACCGGGCCAGCAGCGAGATCGCCTACGGTCAGGCCGCCCTCGCCCTGGACACGGCGCAGCTCGCAGACCTGCTG
Source organism: Myxococcales bacterium LLY-WYZ-16_1 (assembly GCA_031800475.1). Taxonomy (GTDB): domain Bacteria; phylum Myxococcota; class Kuafuiibacteriia; order Kuafuiibacteriales; family Kuafuiibacteriaceae; genus Kuafuiihalomonas; species Kuafuiihalomonas phototrophica. The sequence goes on along the minus strand of DAPKRQ010000328.1, from coordinate 8,582 downwards.
ACCCAGGTGCCCGCAACCCAGACCGCGATCTCGCCGGACGCCAGCGGCACCCGAAGCCTGCAACGAGACCCAAAAGCGAAGCTCGACACCCTCCGGCAGCTCGAGGCGCTGCAAGGCAGGTTGTCCAAGGCGGCTTTCGCCCTGAGCTCGGCCTCCAAAGCCTTGCCCCATCGCGACCCGAAACAGGCCGGCGTCGGATCGAACAGCTGGGTCGTATCGGCCGCGGGCTCGACCGACGGAAAGACGCTGCTGGCGAACGACCCGCACCTCGACCTGAGCCTGCCGGCCATCTGGTACCTGGTGAACCTGGACGCCGGCGACTTCCACGTCGCGGGCGCCTCCTTCCCCGGTTTCCCGGGCATCCTCTTGGGCCGCAACGACAACATCGCCTGGGGCGCCACCACCACGAACCTGGACATTTCCGACGTCTACATCGAAGACGTGGTGGTCCAAAACCAACAGCCGGTGGGGGTTTCGTTTCGAGGGAACACGGTACCGTTCACGGTCCGCATGGAGACCTTCGCCAACCCCGATGGGGGCGAAGACCTGACCGAGCCCCTGCTGTTCGTGCCGCACCACGGTCCAGTGCTCGAGCTCGACGCCGCCTCTCGCACCGCACTGACGCTGCGATGGTCGGCGCAGGATGCCCAAAGCGATATCGACGTGCTGACGAACATCTGGAACTCCGACTCGGTGGCGCAGTTCCGAAGCGCCCTCGAGGGCTCCACCACCTTCGGCCAGAACTTCGTCGCGATCGATCGAAACGACAACATCGGCTGGTATCCCTACAACTCGGTCCCATCTCGCCCGTGGGCATCCTTGGCCGCTGCGCCCTGGGCCCCCCTTCCCGGAAACGGCGACTTCGAGTGGGGCGAGCCGATCCCCCTCGAAGACCTTCCGCAGGCCGAAAACCCGGCCCGCGGCTGGATCGTGACCGCCAACAACGACATGACCGGCGCGCTTTTCGACGGCGACCCGACCAACGATGGGGCGCCCTACCTGCAGGGCTCGGTCGCCGTCGGATTCCGGGCGCAGCGCGCGGCGGACTTGGTTCGCGAAGGATTCGGGAGCCACACCCTCGAGAGCATGCAGACCGTTCAATCGGACGTGGTCAGCCTGATGGGCCTGGCCACCAAAGACGCGATCTTGGCCCAGCTCGGCGCCGAGCCCAACTTGAGCCCGAACGGCTCCCAGGTGCGGGACCTGATCCAAAGCTGGCAGGGTAGCTGCCCCACCGGTCTCGAAGACGCCACGCCGGATCCCTTCACGCCCAGCGCCTCGGAAGCGGAGCGGGCCGAGGCCCGGGGCTGCGCCGCCTTTCACGTCTTGTGGACCCGGCTCCTGAACGGGGTCTTCGGCGACGAGCTGTCCCGGGCGGGCTACCCCCGGGCGAACGCGGAGCAAGAGGCCTTGGTGCGCTACCTGCTGGCTCCCCAGACCTTCCTCGGCGGGCCCTACTGGGACGACGTGCGCACGGGCGGCGTGGAAGAGACGGCCGCCGACGTGGTGACCCGGGCCTTCGACGACGCAGGGGCCGCCCTCGAGGAATACCTGGGCAGCGATCCCGCAGACTGGCTGTGGGGCCGCATTCACACCGTGACCCTGCAGATCGACGACGGCCGGGCCTTCGCGGACGGTCCTTTCGCAAACGACGGCGGCTGGTACACGGTGGACGTGGCCAACCCGTCGAACGCCACGTTCCGACCCGAGCGGGTGGGGCTGGGCGACGGGTTCACTTCGGACTTCTCTCACGGTGCCGGGGCCTCCATGCGCTTCGCCTGCGAAGCCGATGCGGCGACCCTGGACTGCGTCATCTCTTTGCCGGGTGCGCAGCGGGGGCCGGTCGAGGGCGCCGAGTCCTTCGATCTGATGCCCCGCTGGCTCGAAAACGATGCATTCCCCCTCCTGTTCGACGCCGAAGAGGTCTCGTCAGCCGCCGTGGAAACCATTTTGGTGAACCCCGGCTGACCGGATCGGTCGGCTGTGGCACGCCTTTTTGGGTTCGACCCCCAGTCTCAGCGGGCGCAGACTCGGCCCGTACCTCGGAGGCTCACGGCTGCGGGCGGGCTCGCCTGGCGGCGACCATCGAGCGGATGGAGGCGGCGAGCAAGAATCCACTGAGGACCATCATGCCCGTGGTCCCCTGGATCATGAGCGGCGGAAAGCGCGCCGTACCGCCCATGGCGAGCGGCCCGATCCCGGCCACGAAGCCAAGCAGCGCGAGCGCGGCGGCGGCATGCATCGCGTGCTTCCTCAGGCTGTCGCGCAGGGCGAGCAGCCCGAGGGCCAGAAAGGCGGCCCCGAGCATCGCGGGAATGAGCGTCATCGCGCTCCCTCGAAGGCTCTGGGTGTACGTGTAGACACCGAGAACGACGAGGAGGGCGCCGGTGATGAGAACGAGCTTTGGCATGGAGCTTCCGATGGGCCGGAAGCCGACCCACCCCCCGGGTCATACCGCAAGATCGCGCCACCAGGGCCAGGAATCTCGGCGAGTGCCGTGACCCGGGGCGCGGGAGGCCTCATTCGTCTCGGCACCCGAGGCCCCCCACCCGGGCCCTGGCTGAGGATGGGGCGCTCGAGGGCAAGCGGCTGCAGTTCAGGCGCCCGGGCCCACCACCTGCTCGGGGAAGGCTGCAAGGACCCGGTGGGTCCCGGTCGGATTGTCTTGCTTCGCCAAGTGTCCATCGAATCGCGAGAGGTCTGGGTCCTGCCCAACGCTGAAGAAGCTCGTCTTAGTGTAACCATGAAGCCACGCTTGCAAATCAAGCGCGGCCACCTGTTGTCCACGTATCGTATCGAGGTTTAAGGTCAAGCCGACGCTGTCATCCCCCCATCCACAACATAGACGCCACCGGTGAGAAAGCTCGCCTCGTCGGTCGCGAGGTAGAACATCAGATCGGCGGTCTCACTGGTTTCCGAATAGCGCTGCAGCGGGATCATGGACTCAAACTGTTGCTGCGTCTGCTGCTGATTCCCCACCCCGCTCTCGATCGAACGCATCATGCGTGTGTTGACCGGCGAGGGATTCACCGTGTTCACACGAATCCCCTGCCCCGCAAGCTCCAACGCCGCAGTACGCATCAATCCGATGACTGCATGCTTGCTGGTGACGTACGGCCCAAGTCCGGGAAAGCCTCCAAGTCCCGCCACGGAGGAGGTCATCACGATCGCTCCTCCGCCCCCTTCGATCATCACCGGGGCTGCATGCTTCAACCCGAGCCACATGCCTCGCAGGTTGATGCTCATGAGCTTATCCCATTCCTCTTCCGAGGTTTCAATCAGGGGCTTCACATTGCCTTCGATGCCCGCGTTGTCGAAGAAGACATCTATTCCGCCCCACCGGGCTTTCGCCTCTTTCACGTACATCTTTGTGTTCTCACCGTCGGACACATCCGCCACGGTGTAAGACACCCGATCTTCACCGAATTCCTGTACACTTTTATTCAGACCGTCTTCGTCGATATCGACAAGATGAACATTGCCACCTTCGTTGAGGCATTTGAGCGCCAGAGCGCTGGCAATCTCTCCCGCACCCCCCGTGATAACAATTCTTTTGTTCTTCATTCTCTGCACAATCGACCTCGCACTACTTCGGGTTTCAGGCTGATACGCAATCAATATTCGCAAGAATGCTCGCAAGCCATCAACAGAGGGCTAACCACGAGCCCGTGGAATCAAAACATTCGACGTGAAACCCGAGGCACTCGGAAGAGGCCTCGAGCCGGTGATGAATGGCAAGAAGCTGTTCGTCGCGCATCGCGGCCCAACCTCGTGAGCGAAGAGATGGTCCGCTCGATGGCGACGGATCCCTCTTGTTCGCGGTGGCCAACCCGGAAAGGGAGATCGGCGTGCGCGACGCGATCTCACCAAAGCGACCCGCCGGTAGAAGACACGGAAGACGTCCCCGGATTGGGTCGAAGTCGGCGCGCCGGCGCTCACCGAAGGCGTTCTCGATGGGGAAGCCGCTCCGGTGGTCCGTACACCCCGCACGTCGGTGAGCTGATCGATGGACAGGTACGGGTTCGCATGTGGGCCGCGAAGAAGCTTTCGGCCACCGCCTTGTTCCAACAATCTCCCGAGGCACGTCACGCGACTCGGTGACGGCATGATGCCATCATGAAGCGGTGAATCGGCCCGTGCCCAAGGCCTCGAGGATCCCGTCCACGTCCGAATGGGCACTGCCCGGCCCGAAGCTGAACCGGATCGCTCCCGGGTGGCCCGTGCCCAACGATCGGTGGGCGAGCGGCGCGCAATGCTGCCCCGTGCCCACGGTGATGCCGGCGCGCTGCAGCCGCTGGGACAACTCCCACAGGGTATCGGCGCTCCCGGTTACCGCCACCGCCGGCATTCGCTCTGCTGGCGGCCTCGACGCCACCACCTGCACATCGCTGCGGGCCCGAAGGGCCGACTCCAAGCGCTGGACCAAGGCCTGCGCCCGCGCGGTCCGCCCCTGTTGCGCCGGCGCTTCGAGCCAATCGATGGCGGCCGACAGGGCGGCGAGGGCCGACCGGTCGACCGAACCACCGTCGCACCAACCGGGTCGTTCCAGGTCGCCGTCCAAGCGCGGCGATCGCAGGACGACCTCGCGGCCCACGAGGAGCCCTCCGATGCCCCAGGTCCCCTGAAGGCCCTTGTGCCCGCCAAACGCGATCAGGTCGAAGGCTTCGAGCCACCGGTCCGGCTCCATCCAACCGACCGTTTGCGCCGCGTCGATCAGCACCCGGACCCCCTGTTCCCGGGCCAAGGCGGCCAGTTCGAAGATCGGCAACGGGTCGCCCGTCACGTTGACCGCAGCGGTCACGGCCAGCAGCCGGATCCGACCTTGGCGAAAGAGCCGCTCCGCCGCTTCGAGATCCACGAGGGAGGCCCCACGAGCCGGCAGCACGTGCATCGACACCCCCCACCGGGCGAGCGACGCCGCGGCCCGCTCCACCGCCACGTGCTCGAAGCCCGACACGGCGATCCCCTCTGCCTGAGACCAGGGGTGATCGAACACCCCCAGCGACAGCGCCGAGGTGCAGCCAGGCGTGAGAAGCAGCCGTCCCGGGTCATCGAGCCCGAAGTGTCGCGCGATGTTTCGGTGAGCGACCTCGAAGGACTCGGGCCAGCGGAGCGCGTCTTCTCTCAGCGCGGCAGCCGCCGCCCTTTGGACCGGCTCCGGCTTCGGCCAGCTCGTCCCCGCGTGATTCGCGTAGATAGACACTCAGTAGAACCTCTTGACCACCGCTCCGTTGTAGTAGTGCGCTAAAATCTCTTTGAACGAATGACCTTGCTCGGCGCGACCGATTGCCCCCACCTGACACATTCCGGACCCGTGACCCCAGCCTCCCCCCGTCAGCTTCACGGCGATCAACCGGCCATCCGCATCACGCTCGTGGTCCACCACGAACATGCCGCTCTTCAGATTGCCAAAAGCCCGGCGAACCGGAAGCTCCCGCAGGATCTCCCGCTGTCCAGCCGTGCCCCAGACGCGCACGCCGGTCACCCGTCCTCCGGGACCTCGACCGAGGATCTCGATGCGTTTCGCTTCTCCCACCCCGAGATCGAGGGCCGCCAACTCCTCTGTGGTGAAGCGGCGGGTCCATCGGTAGTTGTCCTCTCGAACGAAGCTGGACCGGGACTCGTAGGTGGGCGGGTAGCTTTCCACCCACGCTCGGATGTTGTCTTCGTTCAGGCCGTCCGCAAAAGGGGCGAGCGCCGGGTCGTCTTCGGGGCCGTCGATCCGGCCGCGAAGGCTTTCGGCGGGCTCTTGGTCCCACACCACGTCGTTGTTTTCCGAAAACCCACCGCAGGTGGAGCTGTACACCGAAGCGATCAGACGAGTGTCCGAGCCGGGCCGCACCGCCAGCAAGCCTCGAGTGGCCTCGACTGCGCGAGTCGTGCGGGGGTGTTCCTTCGAAACGCCGCGGTACACCTGACAATGCTCCTGAGCGCACAGGTGAAAGGGCGCGTCCAGGTGCCGGTGGCCCAGCTTGGCGAAGACGGCCCCCCGAGCCGTGACCGCCTGGGCCTTCAGGGCCTCTTCCGGAGCCGACGCGAACATCTCGGCGGGGATCAGACCAGCCAGCATCCGCTCTGCCGCCACCGTGTTCACCAGGCTGAGGCCCCCGGCATGGTCCGGTACCGCGTAGAGCTCTCCGGCAAATCGGCCCCGGCCCTTCCATTCGAGCAGCGAATCTCGGGCCGTGGTCAGGCAAACCCGGCCCTCGGCCACATGCAGGAGCCGGCCGGCCGCTCGCACCTGAACTCGCCCGGTGGGCCGCCGGGCGCTCTCGGACAGAATGGCCGGCGCCCGACCTCGCTCGCGGAAGACCTGGGTGCGCAGGGATTCGGCCTCGGCCCGCCTCTGAGCTCCGAGCACGCCGACCCGATGCTGGCGGGTGTCGACCACCCGACCGGCCAGGCCCACCACCGTGCCCAAAGTGAAGATCCGAGCCCGGCCGTGCCTCCGGCCGAGGCGTTCAGCCGCCGCTTCGGCCCGATCTCGCGCCTCATACGGAAACGCTTCCATAAGCACCCAGTGCCGGCGAAGCCCGCGGTCCACCCTGTCGGGCACCAGACGCACCGGTCCTTCGAAGAACGCCCGTTTGGGGATGCCGCCTTCGTCGAAGAACAAGCGAAGGGGCGCAGCGCCTCCCACTTCGACGGCGTCCCGACCCTCGGCGAGCCCCACGGACAGGGCAGGGCTTTGGGGCCTGAACCGAAAGCGACTTTCGAACAGCTCCCGCTCGGTGAGGGGAACGAAAGGTGGATAACGGGAAGCCGTCGCGGCGGCGGCCCAACCTGGGGCCCACTGCAGCCCTGCCGCGAGAAAGGCCCGGCGGTCCAAGACCCCAGCCAGCTCAGCGCTTGGAGAACTGGAAGCGCTTGCGGGCGCCCGGACGACCGTACTTCTTCCGCTCGACCTTGCGGGCGTCTCGGGTCACGAAACCGGCCTTTTTCAGGGGGTTTCGGAGGTCGGGGTCCGCTTCCATCAAGGCCCGCGTGATCCCGTGGCGGACGGCGCCCGCCTGCCCGGACAGTCCCCCGCCGTCCACGTTGATCATGATGTCCCACTTGGACACGTGCTCCACCAGCTCGAGGGGCTGGCGGATCACCATGCGCAGGGTCTCGCGGCCGAAGTAGTCTTCGACGGAGCGCTTGTTGACGGTGATGTTGCCGTTTCCGGAACGAAGCCACACGCGGGCGACCGATTCCTTGCGGCGTCCGGTTGCGTAGAACTGCTCTTGGCTCACGGGTTGGGTCCTCTCGGTTCGGATGGGCCGCTCAGGCCACCAGCTCCAGCGGTTTCGGATTTTGGGCCCGGTGTGGATGCTCGGCGCCGGCGTAGATCTTGAGCTTCTTCAGCATGCGGTTGCCCAGGGGTCCCCGGGGGATCATGCCGGCCACCGCCAGCTCCACGAGCTTTTCGGGCCGCCGGTCGCGCATTTGTGCGGCGGTCCGCTTTTTGGTGTGGCCGAGGTAGCCCGTGTGCTTCACCAGCGTCTTCTTGTATAGCTTCTCGTTGCCGCGCATCTCCACTTCGGATGCATTGACGATGACCACGAAGTCCCCCACGTCGTCATGCCGCGTGAAGCTCGGCTTGTGCTTGCCCCGCAAGATGGCGGCGACCTGGGAAGCCAGCCGCCCCAACGACTTGCCTTTGGCGTCGACCAAAACCCAGTTCCGCTCCACGTCGACGGAGCGGTAATGGCGGGTCGGCTTCACGTTGGCGAGGCCGCGGCGGGCCGCACCCTGGGAGGATTCCTCGGCCATGGGAGGGCGGGATGTAGAGCCGAGACCGCGGGCTGTCAAGCCCCGACAGGCCTGGCAACTCAGGATTCGGAGGCCCTCGACGGGTCCGCTCGCTGGCCCGATCCGACCCACGGGACGTCCGGCGGTTCGAGACGCCCTTTGGACAGCTCGGCCAGGGCGTCCCGCACCCGTTGAGACAGCTGGACCCGGACCGCGGGCCCGTTTCGAAGCTCCGACGTGGGGATCGGGCTCCCGATCCGAAGGCGGATGACCCCGGGCCGAATCCGCCAGCCCTTGCGGGGCAAGACATCGCCCGACCCTTCGATCCCGATGGGCAGGATCGGCACCCGGGCTGCCAGAGCCAGGTGGAACGGCCCCTTTTTCAAAGGCCCGACCACGCCCCCCGGGGTCCGGGTGCCTTCGGGAAACATCAGCACCGACCGCCCTCCTCGAATGGTCTGGCCGGCTCGTTCGATGGACGCGGTGGCCCGTCTTCGGTCGCCGCGGTCGATCATGATCGCCGCACCGGCCCGCAGCACCCACCCGAACACCGGGATCCAGCCCAACTCCCGCTTGGCCACCGGCCGCACGTCCCCGGGGTATCCTGCATAGAGGGCGATCACGTCGAAGTGACTGCTGTGGTTCGCCATGACCACGTAGGCCGGGGCTTCGCTGGGTACGGGCTCCCCCTCGACTTCGACCCGGACCCCGCACAGGCGGCAGATGATCCGAGCCCAGCGCTGGGCGAGCCAGGTGAAACGCTGGCCCCCGCCGAGGACGGCCGCCCCCAGGCCCAGTGCACTGAACCCGATGGTGACCCCGCCCAAGACCGCGGCCCGGTAGAGGTC
>DAPKRQ010000327.1:0-29238 GCA_031800475.1 Myxococcales bacterium LLY-WYZ-16_1 | reverse complement strand
CCGGCTCGCGCCGGGGGCCTTCGACGGGGCGGGGGTGTGGGTCGGTTGCGACGCTGACCTGTACGCCCTGACGGTGCAGGGACCTCGAGCGCGCCCGGAGCCCCTTCAACTCGGCGGACCCTTGGCTGCGGACGGCCGGGGGAGGCTGTGGGCCGTGGACGACGGGGGTGTGCTCCACAGCCGGAGCCCCAACGGCGTGTGGAGCCGTCATCCAGAAGTCGGTTCGGTGGGGGCGATGGCGGCCGTCGACAGCGGTGCGTGGTTTCGGACCTCCGGGGGATTTTTCTTTTTCGACGGCAGCGCCTTCCGTCCCCTCGTCGGGCTCCAGCAAGCCACCCTGCTCGGTCCGGCGCCCCCGGATGGGGCGTGGGTGGCGAGGGGCGGAGAACTCGTCCGGGTCGCGCTCGAGCCTTCTTCGTCCGAGCCCGAACCGGACGGTCCACCGACCTGGACGCGAGACATTCAGCCGATCTTCGCCCAACGCTGCGCGCTCTGTCACGGGCCCGACGCCAGCGCACGGCCCCTCCACACGCCGCAGCAGTGGCAGGCGGAGATCGACCGCATTTTGACCAACATCCGGGACGGCCGAATGCCGCTGCCCCCGGTCGAGCTCCTCGACGTCGAGGCGATCGAACGGGTTCAGCGGTGGCGACAGGCCGACTTTCCGGTGGGGGAGGGTTCATGAACGCATGGTCATCGCGACGCGGGTTCCGGTCCGGTACGTGGGTCTTGGCGGTCGCCACGTGTCTCGCCCCGGCCTCGGTCGGCAGGGCGCAGGACGGGGAGTCGTCCTGTCGGGCCGATGAGCCGGAGCTCGACGCCCACGCCCATCTGCGCAGTCTGATGCTGGACCTGACCGGGACCATTCCCAGCATGGACGATTATGCCCGGCTCGAGGGCCACGAAGGTGTTCCCGAGTCTTTGATCGACGAGCTTCTCGCATCCGAGTCCTTCGTCGAGCGAACGGTCCGTCGTCACCGAGCTCTTCTGTGGAACAACGTGCAGAACGTCGGGCTGACCAGCTTTCGAACCTCCCTCCGGCGCAGCCGCATGCCCGACGGGAGCTTTCTATACTGGCGAAGTGCTCCGGCCATCGCCTATCGGGGCGATCGGGTGCCCTGCGACGACGTGCCGGTCGAATACGACGCCGACGGCGAGATCCGCCATCGCGTGGATGCCAACGGAAACCGAAGAGAAGGCTACCGGATGGTGAAGCCCTATTGGGCGCCTGCAACCCGCATCAAGGTCTGCGCATTCGATGCCCAGGAGCGGGCCATGTCGCCCTCGGGCAACGACTGCCGGACGAACGAGGGCTTGCGCGACCCGGGCTGCGGCTGCGGGCCAAATCTTTCGATCTGCCGCTTCGGCAACGATCGCGACGTGACCTGGGCCATGAGCCGCGACGTGGATCTTCGGGTGGCGGAAGTGATCCGCGAGGACCGGCCGTACGTGGAGCTGTTCACCGGCCGAACCGGCTTCGTGAACGGACCCCTCGTGCAGTTCTTGAAAGAACGGGTCCAGGTGCCGGCCGGCGTGGGCATGACGCCTCTGGCCTATGACCGGGAACGGCTGCCCGACCTCGCGTGGACCGATGCATCGTTCGAACGGATTCAGCTTCCGCCCGAGCACGCTGGCGTCTTGACCGCTCCGGGCTTTCTGCTGAGGTTTCAGACCAACCGAGCCCGGGCGGCGCGCTTTTATGACGCCTTTTTGTGCCAGCCCTTGAGCCCGCCGCCCGGAGGCCTTCCCGCCAACGCCTTTCCGCACCCGGACCTGCAGCAGCGTGACGGTTGCAAGTACTGCCACGCTTTGTTGGAGCCGGCGGCGGCCCACTGGGGACGCTGGGGGGAACAAGGCGCCGGCTTTCTCGATCCCCAGGCGTATCCGGCCGAGCGAGAAGACTGCAGGCTGTGCGGAAACTCCGGGCAGCGCTGCAGCCGAGCTTGTCGGCTCCACTACATCACCCGCACCTATTCCAGCCTCGAGGATCCCTACATCGGGTCCTTGCGGGCCTTCGGCTTTCTCGATGCGCAGCACTTCGACAACGTGGAGTTGGGACCGAAGCTTTTGGCGGAGCGGGCCGTGGTGGACGACCGCTTCCCGAAGTGCACCGCCCGTCGCGCCATGGAGGGGCTGTTCGGTCGCGAGCTCTCTGCGGACGAAGCCCGGTGGCTCGACGCCCTCGCTCGGCGCTTCGTGAACTCCAACTACGACTACAAGGAGCTGGTGAAGGCCATCGCCACCAGTCCGGTCTATCGGAGGGTTCGATGAAAGCGCGCATCGCAGCCCTGACGTCTTTGATGCTCGGCGCGTCGTGCACCGGGGCGGTCGAGCGCTCGGACTCGGCCGATGCTCCCACCGGGCCTTCGCTTCCTTCGGTATCGGTCGAAGTCGATCAAGAGCCATCGGGCCCGTTGATTCCGCCTCCCGAAGCAGGGCCGTTGCCGCCCCGAAGTCGGCGCCGGATGGACCTGGACCAGCTGGATGCGGCGATTCGGGTGGCTACCGGTGGACTCGCTTGGGAAGAGCGGGGCCGGAATCAGCTCGAAGAGCTGGCGCCGACCCTGGGAAAGCCCGATTACATTCAGGTGATCGACGAAGACCTGTCGCCCTCTGCCATGTTTCAAAAGTTCCTGAACGACGCGGCCCGGTCCGTGTGTGACCGGCTGATGGTCGAAGACCCGATGCGACCTGCCTCCGAGCGGACCTTCTTCGTCGAAGCCGAACAGGAACAGGGCGTCGCGCAGGAACCCCAGGCGGTTCGCAACAATTTGACGCAACTGCTCTTGCGCTTTCACGGCCGGCCGGTCGCAGCGAACGGGCCAGAGCTTCGACCCTGGGTCGAGCTGATGAAGGCGGTCGAAGCAGGCGGTGGCGATGCCGGCGACGCGTGGACGGCGGTGTGCGTCGGCCTGATCATTCACCCGAACTTCTATACGTACTGAGGAACGACCGATGAGCACTCCGCAAGGAATCACCCGTCGCAGCTTGCTTCGCAGAGCGGCAGGCGCGGCTGCGGCCAGCCTCGGTGGGAGCCTGGCCCTCGAGCGGCTGGCGGCCGGCATGGGGCCCTCGGACCAGGATCTCCACTACGTTTTTGCCTACTTCAGCGGGGGCTGGGACATCATTTTGGGTCTGGATCCCAAAGACCCGGCGGTCTTCACCGAAGACGAGGTCCGGCAGACCCAGATTCAACCGGCCTACGATCAGCTCGACCTCGCCGACGCCGACCTGGTTCGGGCCGGGAACTTCACATTCGGTCCCTATATCGGGGAGCTCAGGCGCCACGCGGACAAGCTGGCGGTGGTCCGGGGAATGAGCATGGAGACCCTGACCCACGAGGCGGGCCGCCGGCGCTTCATCACCGGCAAGCCCCCGAGCGGCTTGTTGGCCCGCGGCTCCTCCGCCGCAACCCATCTTGCGGCGCGGCTGGGCGAGGCGGAGCCGATTCCGAACCTGGCGATTCAGGTCGAGACCTACAACGTCGACGAGCCCAACTACGCCACCGGGCTGAAGGCCAACGGGGTGGACGACCTGGTCCGGGCCCTTCGGCCCGGCAGGCCAGCCCTGCCCGATTCGGCCATCGCAGAGCTCGACGGGCTGCTCCGGGACTTTTCGAACTGTGCCCACGCCCAGGGGTCGCCGACGCTTCAGGCCGCCGAATCCGCCCGGCAGAAGGCCCGCCAGATGGTCGAGCGCGACGTGGCTGGATTGTTCGATTTCGCTTCGCCCGACCTGGAGGCGCTCCGCGGGCGGTTCGGCATCCCCCCGGGAAGGAATGGCCTGCGCAGCTACGAAGCCCAGGCCGCCTTGGCGGCCCAAGCGATCACCGGCGGCGTGAGCCGGGTGGTGAGCATTCAGGTGTCGGGGGGCCTGGACACCCATTTCTCCGAGTGGTCCCGGGACCAGGGGCCGCGGCAGCGGCAGGGCTTCGATGCCATCGCTCGCCTGATCGACGAGCTCGAGTCCCGTCCGTATGGCGACACGGGCGAAAGCTGGCTCGACCATACGGTGATCGTGGGTTTTTCGGAGTTCTCGCGGACGCCGCTCCTGAACGACCGGGGTGGGCGGGACCACTCCCTGACCAACGCCTGCTTTTTGTGCGGCGCTAAAATTCGCGGAGGCACCGTCGTCGGCGCTTCCTCGGATCGAGGGATGGAGCCTCAGCCGGTGAACTTGGGCACCGGCCGGGTGGATCCGGGGGGCGAGGTCGTCAAGCCCGAGCACGTGATCCAGACGTTGCTTCACGATGCGGGCTACACCGACGACTTCGCCGACCTCCGGGTGGGCCCCATCGACGCGATCCGAAAGGCCTGATCCGGTCCGTTCGCCTGCGCTTTGCCCCGGTCTCGAGAAGCGACCCACGCTCGCGATGGACATGGCCGAAGGCACCCATCGGGGGGTCCGTGCTGGCCCCCGGTCCGGACCCCGCGAAACCATTTTCGGCGACCGCACCGGCGGCTTGGGGCGGTCCCTTGCAGGTCGGGACTCCACGGAACGGAACGGATCGATGACCCCTCGTCAGGAATCTTGCACTTCGGAACACAGCGGTTCGGGGGGAGGGGCAGGGGCCGGTACTTCGGCCGCCGGACTCGGCCCGCGGGACCCCAGGTATGCGCCGATCGCGACGATGATGCCCAAGGCCAGGAGGCCGAGCAGGACGATCGCGCCAAGGGAGAGGCGACCCTTCATCACCCGGGTGGGTGCCGACGGCTCGTGGACCGTGGGGCTCGTCGGATGGAACGGGTGGGAGGCCTCCTCCGCTTCTGGGGCGGCCGAAGTCGCCAGACGGTTCACGGTGTGGCTGCCGAGGGCTCGGTTCAGCCCGTGCATTCCCAACGAAATCGGCTCGTCTTCCGGGTCGGAGCCGCCTGGGGCCAGGCCGTCGGAGCCCTGGGTGCATTCGGAATCGAGCAGCATGCCCAGGACGTCTTTGGGCGGGCGGCCTTGGGCGAGCCGTCGAAAGACCCGGCCGACCCGGGCGGCGCTCAGGGGACGACCCTCGGGGCGCTTGCACAGCAGCAGCCCGTGCAGCACCCGCAGGGTATTGAGCGTGTCCGGGTCCGTGTCCAAGTCGGGGAGGACGGGCCGGATCGCGTTCACGTGTCGAAGCATCAGGCTTTCGGCATCGTGGGCCGTGAAAGCGGCTCGACCGGTCAGCACCTCGTGGAGCACGCAGCCCAAGGAATAGAGGTCGGAACGCCCGTCGAGTCCCCAACCTCGGGCTTGCTCCGGACTCATGTACCGCGGCGTTCCCATCACCACACCCGAGCCGGTCAGCCGTTCCGCTGCACCCATGGGGACCTCCACGGCCTTTGCGATGCCGAAGTCCAGAACGCTGACGTGCTCGTCGTCCTCGGACAAAAGCGTGACCATGATATTGTCGGGCTTCAGATCGCGGTGGACGAGGCCCGCCTCGTGGGCCGCCACCAGCGCTCTGCTCACCTGCTCGAAGATGCGGCAGGCCCGCAGGACCTCCACGGCCCCCTGGTCCATCAGGATCCGCCGGAGCGTTTCGCCGCGGACGAGCTCCATGGCGATGTACGGCATCTCGGTCCGCCCATCGATGCCGTAGTCGTGCACCCGCACCACGTTCGGATGCATCAATCGACTGGCGCTCTTGGCCTCGTGGTGGAAGCGGCGAAGCTCGGAGCCGTCGTGCAGCATTTCTCGGGGCAGCACCTTCAGGGCCACCCGCCGTTCCACGGCCAGCTGGGTCGCCACGTACACCGAGCCCATTCCGCCGCTGTCGAGCAGGGCTTCGATCCGGTAGCGCTCTGCGATGACCGTTCCGGACAAAAGGGGCCGATACCCCCCGCCCGAAGCCGAGCCGCAGGCTTCGGTGCGGATCCCGTGATGGGGACACCACGCGGCTTCCATCGGGCGCGCGCATTTCGGACAGTATCGGCCGTCGACGCTCGGCATGGGCACCTCTCCGGGTTCGAAAGGATGGCCAAGGGGCCCCTCCGAACCTGTCCCCGAGGACGGGGCAACTCGGGGCGGTCTGACCACCCCCGGCCACGGATCGGTGCCCAAGCGGAAAAAAGGTCGAACGATCCCGACAGGTTGAGCCCATGTCCTGGTCAACCGAGACCCATCTGTCCCGTCTGCGAGGCATGAAGGTGAAGTGAACCGTGTCTCGGGAAACCCACCCACCGGTCGCTGTCCGCCGAGCCGCCCACGGCTCGACACGGGGCGTCATGGAGCGGCTGCTGGTGAAGCTGCGGGACGGAATCTTGGGCCCCCAAGGTCAGCGGCAACTCCTGGGGGAGCACCAGCGGCACTTCGTTCGTCGTGTGCGTCGCTTGCCTCCGATCTACTTCCGAGAAGCGGACCGATCGCCGGACGGGTTTCGGTCCCTCTCGAACGACGCCTACATGTGGTTTCAGCAGGCGCCGGCTTTTTCGGGGTTTACCGCCTTCACCTACGTACTGGCGCACAAACTGCGAGCGGTCGGCTTTCTCTACACGTGGCGGGGTTCAGCCACCATGCGCTACCTGCGGGAGCAAGGTTCCGAGGAGCTGCGTCAACGCTGCCTGATGCTCCGAAACGTACGAATCCATTTGAAAGAAGCATTCGTGCCGTGCGGCCGCCGGGCGGGCGAGCGGTTGTGGGCGCTTTCCGAGTGGGGCGATGACGCCCTGGAGCGCCGGCCCGATGGGGGCCCCGGCCACGTAGCACCCGAGCTGCAGGGGGTGCGGGGCAAGGAGGCGATCCGCCAGGTCTTGCTCGCCGCCGGTATGCCCCTCACCCGAAGCGAGATCGCCAAGGTGTTGCTCGAGCGCGCCGGGCTGGAGCCGATCCGATACGTGGATCACGCGTTTGACGAGCTGCCCGCGGCCAGCGGGGAGAGTCCGGAGTCACTGTTGTCGGATGGGGAGATCGCCAAACGTGTCCATGAGTTCTACGACTCGTTGTCCGAGACCGAGCGCAAGCTGCTTCGGGCCCGCGGTTGGGGCGAAGCGAATCCGGGCTCGCTGCGCTCTTTTCGAAAGGTCGCCCAGGAGCTGGGTGGCATGGGACACGAGTCCTACCGTTTGATGGAGCGCCGCATCTTGGAGGCGTTCCGGAACACGTTCGATGATCCGGAAGAGCGAGCGCAGGCTGCGGTGGCGTTCGCGGCCCGGATCCAAGGGGAAAAATCGTGAACGCCTTGGAGAGAGTCTCTTCGTGGTTCGGGTGGAGCCGAAGCCTTCATTCCTTCCGCGAACGCATGGTTCGCTATTTCGCAGGCGACCTGGACCCGGTCGAGCTGCGTGCCTTCGAAATGGATCTGGCCGGTTCGGCTCTGCGCAGGCGGGTGTTCGCCGCCGAGTACGACTATCGGACGCGGAATCTGGGCATGTCGGCTCTCGAGATCGGAGACCCCGACCTTTCGGAATGCTTCTCGCTCACGACGTTGGACGCCTTCGTTCGGGACCGCTTGAAGTCACAAGACCACGCTTTGGTGGCCCAACATTTGTCCTGTCCGATCTGCGGTGCCCAGGTCGAAGCCATGCGACGAGACGTGGCCCGAAGGGCGCGGCTGGGTTGGTGGGATTGGTTCGAGGAGGGGTTCGGGCGCATGCTCGGGTGGGTCGCGCAGCCGGTGCCGATCGCCGTTTCGGCGGCTGCGGTCCTGGCGGTCATCGCCACGAGCCAAGGTCCCTGGACATCCGAAAAGCACGAGTCGGTGTCGGTCTATCGGAGTGTCGGCGACGGATTGGCGGCCTTGGACCTGCGGGTGGCCTCTGGGGGCCGTCCCGCCCGCGCCATGCGCGACGGGATCCGCCTGTCGCCGGACAGCCGCTTTCGCGTGCTCGGACGCAACCTCGACCCCGAATACCCCCGATTCTTCGCCTTGTTCAGCGTCGACGCCCAGGGCGAACTCACGTGGCACATCCCGACTTGGGACGGGCTGGTACCTCCCACCATGGTGCAACTGCCGCCCGGGGAGGAAGACTACTTTCGGTTGGAGAAGGAGGCTCGCCTGGGTCCCGGGACCCATCGGGTCGTTCTTCTCTTGAACCATACCCCCGCCAATTTGGAGCGCATCCGAGGCCAGCTCACCGGTCGGCCGGACCGAGACCTGAAAGAGACGTTCGTCGATGTGTTGGGTCGAAAGGTGTCGCTGTCGCAGTGGCAGGTGGAGGTCGGGCGGTGAGCGCGAGGCTCGAGCCGTCTTCCACCCGAATCGCACGTTCTTCGCAAAGTCGCGGCCGAAAGCCTTGACCCCTCGGGGACTCGACCGCCCTTTCGCCCCGACCCCCCGCAGGGGGAGCCGGCCGACGTCGCCCGCCACCGGCGAACCCCACCGAAGGACGGGCTGGGCCTCGAACGCACTTCGTGGTTGATCCCGGAGCGGTGTTGACCCTCCTCGCCGTGCTGCCCATCGCGGTGGCGCTCCTGTCGATGGTCGGGTTCCGCTGGCCCGCCACCCGCGCCATGCCGGTGGCTTGGCTCACCGCCGTGTCGGGGGCGTCTTGGGGGTGGGGCCTGGACGCCCACTATCTGGCGGCCCTCACCCTCCATGGGGGGGTCACGGCGCTCAGCGTCCTCGTCATCGTGTTCGGCGCCATCGTTTTGCTCAAAACCCTCGAGGCCAGCGGAGGCATGGAGACGATCCAATGGGGCATGCAGCAAATCAGCGGCGATCGAAGGGTTCAGGCCATCTTGGTGGGGTTCGCCTTCGTGTGCTTCGTCGAGGGCGCGGCGGGGTTCGGTACACCCGCCGCCCTGGCGGCCCCTCTGCTGATTTCGCTCGGCTTTCCGGCTTTGGCGGCCGTGGTGCTGTGTCTGGTGTTCGACTCCTTCTGCGTGACCTTCGGGGCCGTGGGAACGCCGATCTTGCTCGGCCTGAGTTACGTCGAGCCCTTGGCCCTGAAGGCCGGCTTCGACTCGGGCCGAAGCTTGGGCGACGCCGTCGCTTGGCGGTCGGCGCTGCTTCACGTCCCGGCGCTGGTGCTCTTGCCGACGTTGACCGCTGCGATGCTGACCCGGTCCTTCGGTCCCCGCCGAAGTTTTCGGGAAGGGCTCGCCGCATGGCCCTTTGGCACCTTCGTCGCTCTGGCGGTCGGTGTTCCTTACGTGGGCTTCGCCGCGTGGGGAGGCCCCGAGTTTCCGGCGCTCTTGGGAGGACTCGTGGGCCTCGCCGCGGCGGTCTTCGCCGCCCGCCGTGGCTGGTTCGTGCCGAAGGCTGCGTGGGACTTCGGACCCCGCTCGGGATGGGACGCCGAGTGGGAACCCGCCGGGACGGAGCGCTCCTCGACCGGCTTTCGGCCGCGCATGTCCCAGACCCGCGCGTGGCTGCCCTATGGGCTCGTGGCGACGATCTTGGTCCTGACCCGGATTCCCGGTCTGGGGATGGAACGTCTGCTGGGGGCGGTCGTCCTCCGCTTCGACGACATGCTGGGCTACGCTGAAGTCTCGAATCGCATCGAACTGCTGCGACTGCCCGGAACCGTTCCCTTCATGCTGGTGGCGGTGCTCACGGTATGGCTGCACGGCATGAAGAAGCAGGATGTGCTTTGGGCTTGGAAAGACTCGCTTCAAAGGATTCGAGGCCCTGCTGTCGCCCTGGTGTTCGCGGTAGCCATCGTTTCGGTATTCCGGCTTTCCGCAAACAACCCACTGGATCTGCCCTCCATGCCGCTGGTTCTGGCGCGCTCGGTGGCTGCTGCGGTGGGTTCGGCTTGGCCGTTCTTTTCAAACTTCGTCGGCGGTTTGGGAAGCTTCATCACCGGCTCCAACACGGTCTCGAATCTACTGTTCGCCGAGTTCCAGTGGGGCGTAGCGTCGGAACTGAATCTGGATGAGGCGCTGGCGATGGCATCGCAGTCCGTGGGCGGGGCTGCGGGGAACATGGTGTGCGTGCACAACGTGGTGGCGGCAGCGGCTGTCGTGGGCTTGTCGGGGGCAGAAGGCGCCATCCTCCGCCGGACCGCGCTTCCCTTTCTGATCTACAGCACGGTGGTGGGCGGGACGGTCGCCGTTTGGAGCGCCCTTGCCTGAAGAAAGGTCGCCCCGACCCCTCGGGAACCCCGAGGCGGACGAGCTCCCATCCCAGAGTCGTCGATTCCGCCCGCATCGAGCCGATTCCGCGCCTCGAGGGTACTCGGTTTCCCGGTGCGAGTGATTCGAAACGATGCAGTGGGTCGGTTCGAGGCCGAAGACGCCTGCTTCCGGAAAAGGCCTGGCCGATCCGATTCCACGCCGTGACTGCAGAGATGCACCGAGGCGAAAGCTCCGAATCGTTTCGGCCGCCTCCGGATGAGTTCAAACTCGACGAGCAGTTCGAACGGGAGCGCACGTTCCAATCGGTGGTCGAAGCTCTCGAAGGAGAGCTTCACACCGCGCTGGCCCAAGCCCAGACCTCGGCGAGCGATCTCCGCCGAACGACTGCGAGCGCCGACCAGGTCATGGCTGAGGTGTCGAGCGCCGCATCTCGGATCGCGCAGGATGGCCAGCAGGCAGCCGACCTGTCCAATGAGGCTCTCCGAGAAGCCGGAGCCGCGAAGGAGGCCTGCTCCCACATGGCCCAAAAAGCCCAGCAGGCCGCTCGGACCGTGGGCGAGGTCCTTGGTGAGACGCGACAGGCCCGAGAGGGTGTGCATCGGCTGGCCGACCTGTCGCGGAGTATCACCGAGGTGGTGACGCTGATCGAAACCATCGCCAACCAAACGAAACTACTGGCACTCAACGCGCACATCGAGGCCAGTCGCGCGGGCGAAGCGGGCCGGGGCTTCGCCGTGGTGGCGAACGAGGTCAAGTCGCTGGCGCGGCAAACCGCTGATGCGACGGGCCGCATCTCCTCGAGGGTCGAAGAGATCCAGAGCGCGAGCCGCAATGTCGTATCTTCCATCGAAGGTATCGAAACTCGGATGGATGAGGTCGACGGACTGGCGAAGGACACGGGCAACGGCATGGCCGAGCAAGTCGACCGCATGGCCGTGATCGGCCAGCACGTCGAGGACGTGGCCGAAACCGCGAACGCGTTCGCGAAAGAGCTCCGAGATCTGGAGCAGAGCGGCGATCGGGCAGTGCAGGCCCTAAACCGCTCCTCGGGGCATTGCAGCTCCCTAGGTGACGACATCCATGGACTCGAGGCTCGGCTCAAGAGTGTGATTCGAAGCTCCGGCCTGGCCGAGCGCCGGCGCTTTCCTCGGATCCCTGTGGATCTGGCTGGCAGGATGTCCGTGGAGGAACAGGCGCCGGTCCCGGTGCGGATCGAGGATCTGTCCGTCGGTGGGGCCAGGGTGGTAGGGACCGATCTACGCCCGGAGGTCGGATCCAAGGTCCGGCTTCAGTTCGAACCAGTGGGTCGAGTCGAAGCCCGGGTGGCCGGCCTGGGCCCCGCCTCGCTCCATCTGGAGTTCACCGAGTCGGCTCGGGAGGGCACTTCTCTGAACGCGTTCATGAGCAGCACGCTGGCGGCCGATCAACCGCTTCTCGAAGAGTTGGTGCGGCGGGCCCGCGCAGTGGAGGAGGCCTTCGAATCGGCCATCGCCGCAGGCCGCATCGACATGCAGACCCTGTTCAGCGAAGCGTATACGCCGATTCCCGGCACGGACCCGGAGCAGTTCGAAACCCCCTATCTTTGGCTGACCGACGAACTGTTGCCTCCGATCCAGGAGCCGATGCGCAAGTTCGACCCGCGGGTGGTGTTCTGCGCGGCGGTGGACCGAAGGGCGTTTTTGCCGACCCACAACTCCATCTATTCGAAGCCCCAGGGTCCGGATCCGGTCTGGAACGCGGCGAACTGCCGCAACCGCCGCTTTTTCAAAGATCGGACCGGGGCTGCCGCCGCTCGCAATATGCGGGGACATTTGGTCCAGACCTACCTGCGGGACATGGGCGGCGGGAACTTCGTGATGATGAAGGACATGTCGGTGCCGCTGTTCGTGCGGGACAGGCACTGGGGAGCTCTGCGGGTCGGCTACGAGCT
Organism: Myxococcales bacterium LLY-WYZ-16_1; assembly: GCA_031800475.1. Taxonomy (GTDB): domain Bacteria; phylum Myxococcota; class Kuafuiibacteriia; order Kuafuiibacteriales; family Kuafuiibacteriaceae; genus Kuafuiihalomonas; species Kuafuiihalomonas phototrophica. Next base: position 17,315 of record DAPKRQ010000327.1, on the reverse strand, counting down.
CTGAGGCCGACTCAGGCGAACTCGAACTGGAAGTCGACCTTGTCGAGGTACTCCGCTTCCGACCGGAGGTCGGCTTCGACCAGTGGGTGGTCTCTGAGCCAATTCACCGGAAAGTGAAGCTGCATTCGGTCATCTCCAACCCGGGCGACGGATACCTCGGGATTCGTTTCGTCGGTACGGCTCCGGCGCAAGGTGACGGCGATGCGCAGAAGGATCGCCAAACGCATCGCAAAGGGTCTCAATGAAGGCGGAAGTGGCTTGAAGTAGCGCCGGCGGATCTTCCGGCGATGGCTTCGCAGAATGCACGCCAGTACCTGTTGCTCGTTTCGACTGAACCCCGGCATCTCGGCGTTCTCTATGATGTAGGCGTCGTGCTTGTGGTAGCCGGTATAGGCGATCGACATGCCGATCTCGTGAAGGTCGGCGGCGTAACCGAGCACTCGGGGACCCTCTTCGGGATCGATACCCCAATGACCATTGCATTGGTCGAATAGGTCCAGCGCGGTTTGCTTCACCCGTCGCGCCTGAGCGCGGTCGACCCCGTACCGTTCCGCGAAGCTCGCCACCGTCACGTTTCGAACGTCGTGGTGATCCAAACGCCCCAAAAGCTCGAAGGCCAAGCCCTCCCGCAGAGCACCTGTCGCCACCTTCATCTGCTCGATCTCCAAGGAGCGAAAGATCGCTCGCAGCACCGCCACACCACCGGGAAAGACATGGGCGCGGTCTGCATCGAGTCCCCGCATGTCCAGTTTGGAGATCTTCTTTTGAGCGACCATGGCGGTGCGGAGGCGGTCCAGACCCTCGAGCGTGATTCCGTCTTCAGACCATTCATTCGTGCGCAGCACTTCTCCCGCTGCGCGAATCGTGCCGCTGGAACCGTAGACCCATTCCCAGCCTTCTCTTCGGAACTCCTCGCGCACGCCTCGCAACTCCTTGGCGGCCGCCAATTCGGCGGCGTCGAATGCGGAGTCGGTCATCTTGTCGTCCGAAAAGAACTTCTGAGAGAAGGAAACGCAGCCCATGTACAGGCTGTGCTTGAGGCTCGGCTCGAAACCCTCGCCCACGATCACTTCAGTGGATCCGCCCCCAATGTCGACCACCAGGCGCGACCCCCGTTCCAGGTAGTCGCTGTGCGCCACCCCCAAGAAGATCAGACGCGCTTCCTCCGTGCCGGAGATGACTTCGATCGGATGCCCGAGAAGCTCACGGCCCCGGTCGAGAAACTCCTGCCCGTTCCTCGCTTGGCGCAAGGTGTTGGTGCCGACCGCCCGCACCCGGGCCTGAGGGATCTGACGCAGCCGCTCGCCCATGCGTTCCAGCGCGTCCCAGCCTCGCTTTTGGGCTTCGAGGGTGATCTCTCGATGTTTGTTGAGTCCGGCCGCCAGCCGAACCGGCTCTCGGATCCGGTCCAGCACGTGGGTTCGCCCGTCGGACTCGCGCCGAACCACCGTCATGTGGAAGCTGTTCGAGCCCAGGTCCACGCCTGCGACGGTCACCGGGGCCTCGCTGGGGTCCGGCATGTGGGGAGCGTCCGCCATCCCGCGGCCAATGAAGCCCAAGTTGAAGTCGGTGCAAAGGGACCCGTTCGGTTTTCGCGGCAGCCCTGCGCCGGGGCCCGTTTCGAACCCGAACACCCGCACACCCGAATCGGTAACGGGATCGCCGTCGGGGGAGCCGGTCATGGACCGACCCGGTCGGCGGGGGTGTGGCGGACCGGGCGTTCATCGAGGGGATCCGAGCCGCTGGGGCCGGCGGGCGACCAACTCTCGGGCCAATTTGGTGTGGCCTGCCTGGCGGGCCGCATCGACGGCGGCCGCATCCCATCGACCTCCGCGTCGAAGAAGCATCTGCACCGCCTCGGTGCGGCCGCGGGCCGCTGCGTGTTCGAGTGGGCTGCGGCCGCCGGCCGGTCGATTGGGGTCCGCGCCCGCATCCAAGAGCGCATCGAGCCCTTCGTCGTGTCCTTGCACCACCGCGCGGACCAAGGGTGTGTGCGCTTGCTGCCCGGTCCGCTCCACGTCCGAGCCCGCGGCCACCAAGTGTCGCACTGCCCTCAGCGCCGGCCGGCTCGGGTCCGAGACAGCCAGATGGAGGGCGGTGTCGCCGAGCCGATCTCGCGCGGCCACGTCGGCCCCGGCCTCGAGCAGGAGGTGGACCATCGGGCCGTCGCCGTAGCGGGCTGCGAGCATCAGCGCAGTCCGTCCGAAGTCTTGGGTTCGAAGGTCGACCGACGCCCCTTGGCGCAAGAGCCATCGGGCGACCTCGAGGTGGCCCCGCTGGGCGGCGAAATGCAGCGCCGTCCAACCGCCGTCGCCCCGGCCGTCGATCGGCTCGTGTCGAGCCGAACGTCGCACCGCCTTCAGATCGTTGCTGCGCGCGGCACGGACCAATCGGTCGGCCCGGGCGGGCGCCGACCGATCCTCGGGCTCACCCGCGGAGGTGTCTCCGTTTGCGGCCGGTGACTCGGGCAACGGTGGGGACGGGTTGTCGGCGCCGGTCGGGCTCGGCGCGGAGCCCGACGGGGACCCGGCGGTCGCCGGATCGGATGATGGCGAGGTTGGCGCGTCGAGGGGTTTCGGCGTCCGCGCCGGATCGAGCCGACCCAACTGGACCGGCTCCGGCGGCCACAGCGCCCAGGTGATCCCGCCACCGAGGCCCAGGACCGTCGCCGCTCGGGCTGCCCAGAGCGCGAGCGGCCGCCGGCGCAGCGAAACCGATGTCTGGACCGGTTCGGGAACAACCGGCGCCACTTCGGACGGCGCCGGTTCGTCCGGGGTTGGGGGGAGGGCATCGCTTCGGTCGGCCGGCGAAGGCGCGGGACTCGCGGAGCGGCCCGACAGGCTGTCCGGATCGGAGACATCGGGTGCAGTGGCCTCCGACGCCTGCACCTCTGGGTCGAAGAAGCCGGGATCGAACACTTGGCCGACCAGATCTGCGAGCTCGCTCTCCGGGTCTCGTCCCCGGTGCGCCCGCTCGAGCAAGCCCATGGCCGCTTCGAGCTCTCGGGCCGACTGAAACCGTTCCGCGGGCGACTTGCACAAGCAGCGGTCGATGGTGTCCGCCAAGCCTTCCGGAAGGTCCGGCCGAAGCTCTTTCACCGGAGGTGGCGTGTCGTTAGCCACCGCCATCAGCGAGTGCATCAGGGTGTCTCGCTTGAATAGACGTCGGAGCGTCGCTGCTTCCCACAAGACGATGCCGAGGGCGAAGATGTCCGAGCGGACGTCCAACGGCTCTTCGTGGACCTGTTCGGGAGACATGTAGCCCGGTTTGCCCCGCACTTCGCCGCCGAGGGTCCGATGTTCCTGGTAGGACGATCGAGCCACGCCGAAATCGCTCAAGAAGGCCCGACCTCGGGTGTTGACCAGAATGTTGTGGGGCGAGACGTCGCGGTGGACGAGTCCCAACGAGCGTCCGTGCACGGTCAACGAGCCGGCGTAGGCCAGCGCGGCGGCCATCGTCCGCCCCAAGTAGGCCAGCACCGAGGCCGGCATCTGCAGGTCCGCCTTCCGGATGCGCTTGACGAGCCTTTGCAGCGAGGGGCCTCGGACCAGTTCCATGGCGATGAACATCGCACCTCGCTCCACCCCGGACTCGAAGGTGGGAACGATGTGGGGATGTCGCAGAACCGTGGCCGTCCGGGCCTCGTCCAGGAACATGGGAATGGTGCCGTCGTCCAGGTCCGCGTTGCGAAGGAGCTTGATCGCCAACCATCGGCCCCCGCCCGGACCTCGCTGGGCCGCCCACACCTCGCCCATGCCGCCCCGACCCAGGGGATAGCGCAGCCGGTAGCTCGCAATCTGGTGGTCTGGCGCCCAACGGGCCACGGGGGTCATCTTGGCAAGGCTCTTCGACCCTGGCCAGCTTCAGCTTTCGGGCCGGGGCCGAAACCGGCTGATCCGAGCCAGTCGTTCGAACAATTCCCGCTCTTGGGGGCTGAGATCGCGGGGTGTGGCCACCACCACCCGGACGTACAGGTCCCCGGGGGGACCGTTCCGTCCAGGCTTGGCGGGCAGTCCCTGCCCTTTGATGCGGAGCATCTGGTGGCTTTCGGTGCCCGGCGGCACCTTGAGCCGCAGCCGGGCGTGGGGGGCCGCCACCGTGATGTCCGCGCCGAGTGCCGCCTCCCATGGAGCGACCCGCGCGTCCATGCGCACGTCTCGGCCCTGCAGCTTGTACGGGCCCAGGTCCACGCGCAGTCGGACGACGACGGCATGCTCGGGCAGACGCAGCCGGTCGCCGGTTTTCGCACCCGGGGGAACTTTGACCCGAAGGGTCGGACTGCTCCCGACCTTGCCGGGCACCACCACGTCGACCGAGGTGCCGGTGTAGGCCTGACCCAAGCTGATCGTCACGGCGTGCTCGGTCGGGCGCCGGGCCCGTCGGTCGCGGGCACGCCGGAGCAGATCTTCGAAGGGGTGGTTCAGGTCGTCGGTTCCGGTGCGAATGTCGTCGAATCCCACGTCGGCGTGGGCCCAAGCCCTCGACTTCGTGCGAGCATTGCCCGGGCGGCGCCTTCCGCCGCGGGCATCGTATCGGGCGCGCTTCTGTTCGTCCCGCAGGATCGCGTATGCTTCGCCCAAGCGTTTGAACCGATCTTCTGCGTCCGGGGCCTTGTTGACGTCGGGGTGCAGCTCCCTTGCCCGTTGCTTGTAGGCGAGCTGGATCTCTGCCTGCGTGGCGGAGCTGCTGACGCCGAGGATGGCGTAGAGGTTTTCGTCCTCGATCCGCCGCATGCCCAAAGCTGCGCTTGGCACGACCCTGGCGGCCCTGACAAGCCGGGGGGCGGTTTGACTTCACCTCTGGTCGGCTCCACCCTCGGTCCGCTCATGAAGCGCTCCGGTGCGTCGGTCAACCTCGACACCCTGCTCGAGGAAGCCCGCTTCATCCTTCGAACCCTGCAACGCAGCGACCTGTTCGGGGACGAGGTGCGACTCACGGAGGCCGAGCGGGTCCTCGACCACAGCATCTCGTTGAACTTTGCGGACTACTGCGACTTTTTGTCGAAGCACGCCTATGTCCAGGCTGACGCCGTGGCGAACACCGTCGAGGTGACCGACGACGGGGTGAGGGCCGCCATCGGAGATGATCCGGACTTGAATCCGCGGCTCGCGCGGCACTTCGCGAAGCATCTCGAGTCCGGTCCCGGCCCCGCTCCGGCTCCCTCGTCGGCACCGGCGGAGTCGAGCATTCCCGCCCCCGCACGAACCCCGCCGCCACGCACCCGGTCCGGCCTTTCGTCCGAAGAGATTCTCGATCGCCGTTATCGAAAAGAGGCTTGGTTGGGCGAAGGGATTTTGGGCCCTGTTTACATCGGACGCCACGTCGCGCTCGGTCGCCGAGTCGCGATCAAGGAGGTCCGGACGATATTCACCGTGGCGGCCTACCTGCGGCGCGACGAGATCCTGGTGAGGCTGAGGGAGCGCCTCGAAGCCCACGCGGCCCTGGTCCATCCATTCATTTTGGGGGTGGTCGACCAGAACCTGGATCGCGAGGTCCCCTACGTCGTCCAGGGGCTGGCGGAGGGGAATCTTCGAGCTCTTCTCGACCGAACGGCAGGCCCGAGCCCCGCCGACCCCGACGATGACGGCTTCGGTGTTTCGATCCCGGTGGCTATCCGCATCTTGATGCAGTTGGCCGAAGCGCTGCGACACTCCCACTCGCAAGGTGTATTGCACGGTAACCTCAAGCCGGAGAACGTGCTGCTCGACGCTTGCGGCAACGTGCTGCTGACCGACTTCGGCATGTCCTCCATCGGGGATCGGGACGTGGCACAGGAAGATCTGAAGTCCAACCCGCCCATCGTGATCGGTTCGAGTTCGGTGGCCTATCTGGCCCCGGAGCGCTTGTCGGGCGCCAGCGACGCGTCGGTGCCATCGGACTTGTACGCGTTCGGCGTTTTGGCCTACGAGCTGCTGATGGGCCGGCTGCCGGGGCGACGATCGCCGCTGCCGAGCGAGTGTCGTTCCGAGATACCCAAGGCGTTCGACGACGTGTTCGACCGCCTGACCCGGGACGAAGTGTCCGAGCGCTTCGACGGATTCGACGCGGCCCTCGGAGCCCTTCGCGAGGCTTTGCCCCCCAGCTGGACGGGGGCGGCCGGGACCGTTCCCTTCGCCGTGCCCCCGTCGTCGACTTCGGCCGAGGTCGCGCGGCCGGGCGCGTGATGGCGAATTCCGACGAGACCGATCCGGAGGCTGCGGCAGAAGCGGTCGACGCCGATTGGTCGGTGGTCGACGAGATGGAGCCGGAGCCCGAGGCCGGCCCGGCCGGGGAAGACCAGGCCCCTCCGCCCGAAGTCGAGCCCGAGTGGGTGGCGCCTGGACCGGCGCTCGGGGAGATGCCGCGGTCGGGGCCGACCTTCGCCGGGCCCGGTTCGTTCGAATATGTGCGTCCACCGCCGCCTCCTCCCCGGCGGGCGTCCGGTGGCCACGGGGTGGAGCGCGGGCGGCATTCCCGTCGATATCCCGGGCTGCTCCGCAAGCTGACCGCCGGGGAAAGCGGGTTGCATGCGGAGCCGGCGGACGCGCCACCCGCGCCCGAGCGCGGTACCGAAGATCGGATGCCCGGGTCCGCTCCGGCCCGCACCTTCATTCCCCACCGCGCCCGGTCCGCGGGCGCTGTGAGCGCCGAGGCCGAAACGAGTGACCCGGCGCGCTCCGAAAGCCGCACCGACCCCATGGACCTGGACCGGCTGCTCACCGAGATGGCCGAGGGGCTCTTGATCGGAACCGGGCCCGCCGGAGGAACGCAGGTGCGTTTGACCTTGAACGATGCTTTCCTCGCCGGGACGGAGGTCGTGATCGAAGTGAACGACGGGCGGGTCCGGGCCGAGTTCATTCCCCCGGACCGGGAAACCTACTGGAAGATCCAGTCCGAGTCGGGTCGGCTCCAGGACATGCTGTCGGGACGCGGGTTCGGGGTGGAAAACGTTTCCGTCCGATTCCCGCCTCTGTCCTGACCGGAGCGGTCGATGCGAACTTGGGGTCTTTATTTCGCGTGCCTGGCCACGGGGATCCTGTTCTTGGGGCTGCTCGGGGCGGCGGTGCACGAAGCGTCGGCGTCAGCCCTGCAGCCGTTCGCGATCCTGCTGCTGCTCGCGGCTTGGAGTCAGCTGGCGCTGGCGGCGCCGATCGCCTTGTTTCGGCCGAAGTGGGGGGCCTCGTACGGCTTGGGCTGCTTGGGCCTGTTGACCCTCTGGGTGGTGCTCATGTTGGCGCAGGCCGCACGATCCGGTTTCGGCACGGGGGTGGCGGTCTACTCGGTGGTGCTCCTTTCGATCTTGCCCGCTTTCGCCCAGCTCGGGTCGGCGCTGAGCCGTGCCATTCCGTTTTCGGTTCGGGGGAGCGACCCGCGAGGCCCCCTGCGCGGCACCTTGGCTGGGCTGGCTGGCGCGCTGGCGCTCGGTTGGTTCATCTGGTGGTTGGGGGCCTGGGCCGGGACACGGCCGGGTTGAAGCGGTCCGGAACTCGGCGGCGCGGTCAAGCCTTGGCCAGGGTGCGCAAGGCGTCTTTCGCGCTTTCGATGGTCCGGTCGATGTCTTCGTCGCTGTGAGCCAGAGACAAAAAGCTCGCCTCGTATCCGCTGGGTGGCAGGTAGATGCCCCGTTCCAGCATCAGGTGAAAGTACTTGGCGAAGCGGTCGTGGTCGGCCTTTCGCACGTCCTCGAAGTTCTTCACCTCGTGGTCGCAGAAGAACAGGGTGGCCATGGAGCCCACCCGCTGCACCCGTCCGGGGATGCCGCATTCGGTCAGGGCCGCCTCCAGGCCCGCCTGAAGGCGCGCTCCGGTGGCTTCCAGCTGGTCGTACGGGCTCTGGGTGGCCAGGGCCTCGAGGGTGCGCAGACCTGCTGCCACCGCGCACGGATTCCCCGAGAGCGTACCCGCTTGGTAGACCGGCCCCAGCGGTGCGAGCATGTCCATCACCTCGGCCTTGCCCCCGAAGCCAGCCATGGGCATGCCGCCGCCGATGACCTTCCCGAAGGCCGTGATGTCTGGCTCCACCCCGTACAGTCCCTGGGCGCCGGCCGGGTGGACCCGAAAGCCGGTCATCACCTCGTCGAACATCAGCAGAGCGCCGTACTTGCGGGTCAGTTCGCGCAGCCCCTCCAAAAAACCGGGTTGGGGAGGGATGACGCCCATGTTTCCGGTCACCGGCTCCACCGCCACGACCGCGATGTCGTCTCCGTTCTGCTTCAGGATCCGCTCCACCCCATCGAGGTCGTTGTAGGGCGCCGTGTGGGTGTGCTTTGCGAAGTCGGCCGGGACCCCCGGCGAGTCCGGCAGCCCGAAGGTGGCGACCCCGGAGCCGGCCCGAACGAGAAGGTAGTCGGCGTGGCCGTGGTAGCAGCCCTCGAACTTGAGGATGCCGTCCCGGCGGGTGGCCGCCCGGGCCAGGCGGATGGCGGACATGGCCGCTTCGGTTCCGGACGAAGTGAGGCGAAGCCGGTCCACCGAGGGGACCCGGTTGCATACGTGCTCTGCCAACTTCACCTCGAGCTCGGTCGGCGCGCCGAAACTCGACCCCCGCTCCGCGGCCTTCTGAATCGCTTCGACCACGCTCGGCTCCGCGTGTCCGAGGATCGCCGGGCCCCAGGTGCCGACGAAGTCGATGTACCGGTTGCCATCCAGATCCCACACGCTCGAGCCCTGGGCGCGGTTGATGAACACAGGGGTTCCGCCGACGCTCTTGAAGGCTCGGACGGGGCTGTTGACCCCGCCTGGGATCGTCCGCTGCGCACGGGTCAGCATGTCGGAAGAGCGGTCCAGTCGCATGGCTGCAGACTACGTCGCGGCCGCGCCGTGCTCCAGCCGAATTCACGGTCCGTCGAAGGGTTCGAGCTCGACCCAGACCTCTCGTCGTTTCCCGGCCGGAACCTCCACGGTCACGGGCCGCCCCCTGCGGCCTGCCGCAGTCCGAACCTCGATGCGGTGGACACCGGCGGACACGGTCATCTCGCTTCCGTCGGACGTTCCGGCCGGTTCTCCGTCCACCCAGACCTCGGCGGCCGGGAAGGACCGGACGATCAGACGCCCTCGGTCGGCCCGTTCCGGCGTCCTCGGTTCCAGTTCGACCCGAAGCCGGGTCAGGGGGCGGTCGGCCCACGAAATTTCGCGGGTCCGGGGGAGCCGATCCGGGTGCAGAAAGCGGACCTGGTGGGTCTGATCGTCCGGCGGGCGCTCCACCACCACGGGCGTCTTTCCCGCCAGCTCGATCCCGTCCAGAAACACCCGGGCCCCGGCGGGGTCGGTGTCGAAAAGCAGGACGGCGGTCGGGGTTCGGGGCGCGCGGGAGCTGGAACGGGCCGCCTGCACCCGCGCGTCCGGGCCCGGTTCCAGGGTGCACCAGCTCCCGACCCCCGCTCCCACGGCAGCGCCGGCCGCCGCGAACGCCCAGGCGGCCCGCCAGCGCCCCGAAGTCTTGGATGCCGGGCCAACCGGCGCCGCCGGGGCCGTGGGATCGACCTCGGTCGGCGCACTGCCCGCTCGATGGACCACGCTGGACAGGGTCAGGACCCCGGTGTTCTCCCGGGTGGGCTCCGAGGTGGCCTCCGCCAAGCCCCGGACCCAGGTGGCCAACTCGTCTCGGCTGCCCAGTTCGACGCCAGGACAGACCAGCAGGGCATTGACCAGTTCCTGCGCGGACTGAAATCGATCTTCGGGCGACACCGACAGCGCCTTCAGGATCAACCGCTCGAGCCCGGGCGGGGTGGCCGGGCAGACCTGGCGGGGCGGAACCACCTCCGCATTGCGCATCAACCGCAAGGTCGAAAAGTCGCTGGCTCCCGCGAAGCAGCGCCGAAGGGTCAGCAGCTCGTAAAGCAGGATGCCGACGTTGAAGAGATCGCTGCGATGGTCGAGCGGTCGGCCGTTGGCCTGCTCGGGCGACATGTAGCCGTACTTGCCCTTCAGGACGCCGATGGCGGTGGTGGCCATGCGCAAGGAGGACTTCGCGATGCCGAAGTCCGTGATCTTCACGTCGCCGTCCCGAGAGACCAGCACGTTTTGGGGACTGACGTCCCGATGCACGATGTGAAGAGGGTCCCCACGGTTGTTCCTCCGGGAATGGGCGTAGCCGAGGCCCCGGCAGAGCTCGACCGCGATCCGCGCCACCAAGCGGGTGGGCACGGTCTCTTCCCGGCGTTTCACCGCATGGGTCAGCCGCGCCAGGTCGAGTCCGTCCACGTACTCCATCACGATGAAGTACTCGCTGTCGTGGGACACGCAGAGGTCGTAGACCTGCACGATCTGGGGACAGGTCAGGGTCGCGGCGAGCTGTGCTTCGCCGATGAACATGTCCAGGGACTGCCGGTCCGTCACCAGGTGGGGCAGGATCTTCTTGACGCAGACTTCTCGGGCCCGGCCGTCCGGGTCGATGACGCGGGCCCGATAGACTTCGGCCATGCCCCCGCGGGCAATGCCTTCCAGAATTTCGAATCGCTCGGTCATGGACGCCGGGGGCGGTCGATCTGCCCGCTCCATTGGGCTACACCAAGGCGGACCGGGCCCAAAGGCCCCGCCGCTGGATGAATCGTGCGCTGTACATCCTGGTCGGAGCGGGGAGCGCGGCCGTGGTGGCTTCGGCGGTCCGCTTTACCCGGGGCCCGCCCGCTCCGTCGCCCTTGACCCAGCAGGCCGAGCGGGTCGAACGGGGGACCTTGCTGGATCTGCTGGCGGCCGAAAGCGGCGCGGCCACCTCGAGCATCGGCGGCAGCCCGCAAGATCGGTGGATGCACGGCCTTCGAATGGAAGCGCGAGCCCGCCGCTGGGCCGACTTCGGGCACGGCGTGAACGACGGTCCGGTGGAGCTTCCGGAAACGGCTCGGACCTTGCCCCATCGGGTGGCTCGGGCCCTGTGGCGCCAGGAAGGGGCCGAGCGCGGGCTGACCGAGGCCATCGCGCGGGCACCCCGCCCCGAACTGCTCGAAGCCCGGGGGCGGCTTCGCCTCGCCCGCGGACGGACCGAAGCGGGGCTGCGGGACCTGCTCCGAGCACTGGAACTCGATCCGAGAAGACGGCACACCCGCCGGGCGCTGGCGCTGCACTACGCCCGCACGGGAGCGCTCGATGCTGCCGACGAGATCATGCAAGCGCTGCAGGCCGACTTTCCCGCGGATCCGACTCTTTGGATCGACGCGTGGGCCCTCCACCGCGGCCGCCCGGGGGCTCCGGCTGCCTTCCCACGGGAGCGGCACCCCTGGGAGCAGGCCCGCCGTCGTTTGATCCGCGCCTTTCAGGAAGGCGAGCGACGCCTGCCCGAAGCGGTCCGCGGCGCCTACCCCGACCGGCCCTCCTATCAGCGCATGCTGGGGGATGTGGCGCTGGCCTGGGGCCAGCCCCAGACTTCCCTCGAGCATTATGAACGGGCGAAAAGGCTCCAGGACGGCCCGGCGATCCGGGTGGCCATGGCACGGGCTCGATTCGCCCAGCGCTTGCGCCGATGCGCCGATCCGGACGTCTTGGCGGAGCGCCCGGGCGGCGACGGGTCCGCCGAAATGTGGGGGCGTCTGCGGGTGCGGCCCGGGCGTTTTCGGATACTGGCGTTCGAACCCAATGCCCGCCTGTTCCCGGAGAGTAGCTACCGCGAGCTGATCGAAAGCGAAGGTGCGGATGCAAAAGGCCTGGACCGCTCGCTCGGGGCCGCCAACCGGGTGGGATTGGCCCGGCTCTGCCTCGAGGGACGGCGACCGCGGCGGGCTTCGCGGTACCTGGAGACCGCCGCCCGCATCCAGGAGGATCTGGTCCGTCCGACCCTTCGCGCTCGGGCTCTGCTCGAGGCGGGCCGGCCTCGGCGGGCGATCTCGGTCTTGGAGGGCGCCGGGGTCTCCCGGACCGCGCCGGTGCTGTGGGCCGAAGCTTTGGCAGCGTCCGGCGACGCCGAACGGGCGGTGAAGGTGCTTCGCCCCGTGTGGACCGCCACCACCGTGGTGGCCCCCGGCGCTGCCCTTCGGGCGGCCCGCTGGTACGCAAAACTCGGTCGTCCGGGCGACGCCCTCGAAGCCTTGGAGGTGGCGAGCCATTGGGTGGAACTCTCCTCGGAAGAACGACAATGGCAGAGTCTTTGGCACTTCGAGGCCGGTGCAGTGGACGAAGCCCTCGACGGGGTCCGCCAGCAGGTCGAGGCGGGATTCGATCCCGGCGAAGGGACTCCGCTGTACCGGTATCTGGCGGCTCGGGTCATCCAGGACCGAGACCCCGATCGGGCCGAGGCCCTGTTTCGGTCGGCTCTCGGAGCCTCGGAGGTTCCGGAAGACGTCTGGGTTCGGTACGTGGGGCTGCTCGCGGAGCGATCGGCCTCCGCTGCCCGGCGGGCGGCGCGACGGGGCCTGCGCCGCGTGAGCGATCGGCAAGTGCGTCGCGAACTGAGACGAGCCGTCTCGCGCTGACTCGATTCGAGTCGAACGAATCCTCACGGGTACAATCTTCGGGGGGCTCCGCCGATGGCGTCGGCTCGGGATCGAACGATCTACGCTCCAGCGTTTCCGATCCGCCGCCGTTCGTCGAATGATGCAACGACGAAAGGGTGAGGATCGCGATGAACGGACTGACAGGCATCTCGAGCGCGACCGAGATCTCACACTCCCCCCGACCCGGTTCGGTCGGCCAAACCCCGGATCCCTCGAGCGTGCGCACCTCGGCTTCCGGCGGCATGCGGGTGCCGCGGCCGGTCGGCGTGCCGGACTTGGGGGCCACGGCGCGGGTGGTCGGCGCGATGGACCGCACCGAGGAGGCCTGGCGGGGCTTCATGGCCGCAGCCGAGAGGGGCGATCGAGACGGGGCAGCGGCCTGGGCGGGGCAGAGCGAATTCCTCGGACCGGTGGAGTGGCCCGACGTTCCGCCCCGGGAGCTTCCGTCCGGAAAGCCATTGCTGCCTCTCAGAAGTCGGCTGGCGGAGGGGCTGGTGCCCGAGGACGACGGATTGACCGACGTGTCCCGGGCCTTGGAGCAGGCTCGGGTCGAGGGCGTGGAGCCCGAACCGGACCAGGTAGTCCAGGGCCTGCAGGAGCTGAGCGCGCTTCGGGAACGCTTCGCGGTGGAGACCGGCGACGCCGTGGAGCGCGCCCTGCAAGAAGGCGACGAACCCGTCACCTTTGAAGACGATGCGGCCGCCGAAGCGGCGGCGGCCCGAGACCTGGTGGCCTCGGTAGCCCGAGACCCGACGGGCGCCGTGGCCACCCAATTCGAACCGACGCGGGTGGTCGAGCTGCTCGACTGAGGCGAATGGGATGACCTCGGCCCTCGTTCAACATGCCGTTCGGGTCTACCTGTCGACCCGCATCTGGACCGCAAAGGATGTGGAGCTCATGGACGAGGTGCTCCGCATGCTCGAGGTCCAACTCGGCGCGCTGACCGAGGCGATCGGGACCGGCCCGGAGGGACCGCGGTGGGCCGTGGCTCAGCGTTGCCTGGCGCTGCTCGCTCTGCTCCGGGATGGAGCCACGGACGGGGGCGATCCCGAGCTGCAGTCCAAGTTGCGCGGGCTCTACGGGTGGACCGGGCGCAGGGTCGTCGAAGCAGCCGTGCGGCGAGATCCGCACGGCCTCGCTTCGCCCCAAAGGGTGGTGGCCGAACTCCGCCGAGCCGCGGGATTCATTCGGCAAGCGCCTTGCGAACCAGACGAAGAAGCTCTTCGCTCTTGAAGGGCTTCATCAAGAAGCCAAACAGCACCCCTTCGTCGATACCGTCCAGGGCCACGTCCTTCGGGTGCCCGCTGCACACCAGAATCGGCAGGGACGGGGCCAGGTTCCGGAGGGCTCTCAGGAATTCGGGTGCCCGCAGATCCGGCAAGGTGGCGTCGGTCATCACGCATCGGATCCCCGCGTCCGGCTGGTCCAGGCGCTCGAGGGCCGTGGCTGCGTCCTCCGCAGGCGTCGCGTGGATTCCCCGCCTGCGCAGCAGACGCTCCACCACCTTGCGGACCATCGGATCCGGATCGACCACCAGGACCTTTGAAAACGCTTCCGTCGCTTCCAGCGGCAGATGAATGACCACCTGGGTTCCCTGACCGGGGGCGCTCTCCACGTCGACCCGCCCCCCGTGGGTCCGGATCGCGCCCACCGCGGCGGCCAGTCCCAGACCGCGGCCCTGAAACTTGGTCGAAAAATAGGGCTCGAACATGCGCTGCTGGGTCTGCGCGTCCATTCCAGCGCCGTCGTCCTCCACCTCGAGCCGAACCGTGGACGGCTCCGGCGCGGGCCGGTCCTCATCTGCCGTGCGCACGTGCACCCGTCCTTCCCGACCGGCCGTGGCCTCTCCGGCGTTCACCAGCAGGCTGACCAGCACCTGCTGCAGCAAGCTCCGGTCGCCCCGGATCGCGTGGGTCGCGCGAAGGTCCTGGTTCACTTGCACGTGCTCGAGAGATGAACGGGTCATCTCGATCGCGTCTCGGACCACGTCGTTCAGATCGAGCCGTTCGGGCCGGAAAACTCCCCCGCGCGAGTAGGTCAGGAGCTTTCCGGTAAGGCTGGCGATCCGCTCGGCGCCCCCGCTGATCATGGCGCAGAGGTCCTGCAGATTTCGGTCGGCAGGCAGCTCGTCCTGGAGCATCGATGTGGCCGAAAGGATGCTGACGAGGATGTTGTTGAAGTCGTGAGCGAGCCCGCCGGCGATCGCGATGAGCGATGCCTCACGTTCTTTGCGAGATACCGCCTGCAGAAGCTGTTCGCGGCCGGTGATGTCGCTGCAAGACGTCAGGACGAAGCGGTTGTCCGACAAGACGATCGAGCGTACCGCCACGTCGACCCAGCGTTCCGATCCGTCGGGAGCATGAACGCGAACCGTCATTCGTTCGGGGCGAACTGGTTTGTCGCTGGACGGCTTCCACAATCGTTCGAGCTTGCCTGCATCGTCGGAGTTCACGTGCCCAAGCAGCTCTTTGGAGCCCGCCGCCACGTTCTCGGGGTCCACCGAGAACAGCGACTGAAGGGTACGGTTCGCGTAGACGAGACCTCGGTCGTCGAACAGCCCGATTCCGAAATCGGCCTGTTCGGCCAAGACTCGAAATCTTCGCTCGCTCTCTCGAAGGGCGGCCTCGATCTCGTGACGGGCGCTGTCGTTTCGAGCGACGAACAGAATGCCCTCGAGCGTCTGGTCGTCGCGACGGATCGGTACCAGGGCGTCGCGCCATACCTGGCCACCGGCACCGGTGACCCACTCGGACCCGCCGTCCTCGAGCGCCCGTTGCCACAGCTCTCGATACGCCGGGATCAGTTCCGGTTCGGCCAGGTCAGTCCACGAGCAAGGGGGTCGGGGTGGGTGCTCGGGCCAGCGCCTTCCGGTGGGATCGTGCAGCTCGAGCAGGGTGCCATCCGGGCCGAAGAATGCGAACGCGTCACCGCTGTGCTCGACCAAGCGGCGAACGAGACGGGTGTCGGCGCTCGACACGGCGCCGAAATACCGACCTGGAAACGGGTCGGCAACCGGCGTCGGACCGATGCAAAAGTCAGGGGCGGGGGGTCACGCGGATCTGAACTGCATCGGGGGGACCCTGTGCGGCCCGAGCGGCCACGACCGCCGCGGTCACGCCGAATACCCCCGCGCCGGCCGCGCCCCAGGCCCAGGGCGAGGCGAACCACTTGCGTTCGGTTTCGCGGCTCGATCGAGCTCGCTGCAGGGCGGGCATCCGGGGTACGGCGGCTGGCGCCGGACGCGCCGAGAAACCGAGGGCCCGCGGTGCTGCGGGACGACAGGTCCGAAGATCTTCCAAGGCGGAAGGAATGTCGCTCAGGATCGCAGAGGCGGCGCCGCCGCCGTCGGCCCGAAGCTGGACGGCCAGCTGAGGGCGTCCGTCGAGCGAAGTCCCCGCGGCGGGCCGGACCCACGCCACGACGACCCGATCCGCCCGGCCCCGCTCGATCAGCAGCCGCAGCACGTCCTCCACACCGCGAGCGCGCCAAGGCCCCAGGTTTCCGACCCGCTGAACTTCGGGATCGTCGAGCAGGCGCACCCGGACCCGGGTGTCGCGGGATCGGGCCACGTCCACGGTGCTGAGATAGCTGGTGGCGCCGGGTGCAGAAACCCGCAGCAGGTGCCGTCCTTCGGGAACCGCAGGCAGGGAAAGCGGGGTCGTGCCCACCGGCCGTCCGTCCAGGTACACGGTGGCCGGGGGGCCGTCGAGCCGCTCCACCACCAATCGGCCCACGGCCCGTTCGGTGGCCCGGAGGGCGGCCAGCTCCATCAAAACTCGAGGCGCGTAACGGATCCGGGAGGGATTCAGGTCCGGATCCAGGTCCAGGGCCCGTTGAAGCCGCGTTCGACCGGCTCGGGTCCGGCCGCGGGCCAGGTAGATCGCGCCGGCGAGCAAGTGGGAACGGGCGAGCAGCGCCACCGCCTCCGGCTCTTGATGGACGGATGTGAGGGCCGAGGTGAGACCCGCCAGGACGTCGAGGGCTGCTTCGTCTTCCAACTCGCGAAACAAGGCTTGCGCCCGGGCCAGCCGGGTGCGGGATTCCGTGAGCACGCGCGCCCGGCGGCGGGCCCCTCCCTCTTCGTCGAGAGCCCGGTCGGTCGCCGCTCGGGGAAGCCACCCGCCTTCGTTTCGAAGCACCCGCTCCACCCGAGCCCGCATGGCCTCGGAGACGCCAGGGGTGTCGGGCACCACCAGCAGCACGCGGTCGCCCGAATCGATCGGCACGCATGCAAAGGCGACGGCGGCCCACCACATCCGTCGAATCTCAGCACGAACCTGGTCTGCTCCCAAGGGGCGCCGACCGTTTCATCGCGAGACGGTCCACGAAAAAATTTTGGGTCCTCAGCCGGGTGAACGCTCTCGGATCTTCAGCGCCGGCGAGGGGTTGCGAGACTGTCTCGAAACGAGTCGGTCCGACGCAGCGTCAATGGATTGACTGTGGATCCGATCAAAACGCACCGTGCGGATGTGAATCGGCTTCGTCATCCGCTGCTCCGGGCCTATGCGACCGTCTTCGGGCGGGCGCTGCCGGAACACAGCTTCGTCATGACCCTCGAGGACCTGGCGTCGTCGTATCGCGCCCGGGCCGTCGAACTCGACCCGGACGACCGCCTGGCTCGCGGCGACTCGCCGTCGGAGGTTGCCGCGCGCATCGCGAGCGTTCGCAACGCCTATCGACTGGTCCGGGAGGTGATGGACAGTCGGCCGGCGGTCTGGGTGTCCCGGTGGCAGTCGGATGCCCCGAGGACCGAGTTCGTGCACGTCCGGTCCGTGTCGGCACCGGAGGTGCGTTCGGTGGCGGCGCCCGAATCGGGTCAGGCCGAGTGGGAGAGCGAGCGGCGCGCGTGGAACGTCCGACCCGATCCGAGCCATGGGGCCCGGTCGCGGAGACGTTCGGACCCGAGCCGCCT
>DAPKRQ010000326.1:0-20913 GCA_031800475.1 Myxococcales bacterium LLY-WYZ-16_1 | reverse complement strand
GCCCTGAAGCCCCAGGCTCATGCCCCCGCCCATACCGCAACGGGAACCGCCGCCGAAGCGCCCCGAAGCGCCAGCCGACCGGTTGACGATTCCCCCCTGGTCCGCCGAGCCCGCTGTCGACATCCGAGGGTCGAACGAGGTAGCGGGCCCCCATGCCGGTTCGGTCGCCCCCCGACGACGCGCAGGGGTTTGTCACGTTCTTCGGGCTGCCGGCGGCTCGAGCCCGGGGCGGCGGTCTGGATGGAGAGCCACGCGACGCGATTTGCTTTGGGTTGCATTCCACCGAAGGGATGACGGCTTCGGAGTTCGAGGCTCCGGCCCAGGTCCGCCTGGCGTCGGCGCGGTACGGGGGCTTTCATCCGGTCCATCAGGCGGACGTGCTTCGACGGGTTCGGGCAGGCGACGCGGGCGACCTGACGTTGGACCGGGACGGAGAGTTGCCGGCTCACATCCGCCAGGCCGTGCGGGCCGGTTCGGCCTTGCTGGGAGTGGCGAGCCGGACGGAGCCTTTGTGCCCGATGGTCGAGGCGCTGCACGACCGCCACGGGGAGCTGGGGCTGCTCCACGTGGACGCCAGGCCCCGGACCGATTCCGCCGGCTTCTTTCGCAACTGCACACAAGAGCACTGGGCCAGTCCCCAGGCCGTGGTTCAGCTCGGATTGCGTGCGCCGACCGAGCGAGCCGACGAAGATGCGTTCGCCCGGATCCACGGCAGCTTGGTGTGGTCGGTGGACGACATGGCCGACCACGGACCGGACAACCTTGCCGCCTTGGCCCGACAGCGGCTGACCGGCCGCCCGCTGGTGGCAGTGCTGCATCTTTCGGCCTTGGACCCGTGCCACGTCCCGGGCGCCGCAGATCCGATTCCGGGGGGTCTCACGACTCGAGAGCTCGTTCGCTTCGTTCGAAATCTGGTGGGACTGCGGATCGTGGGAGCCTGGGCGGTGGGCGCCGGCAGTCTTCCCGACGAGACCGGTCGAACCGCCGGGGTGGCCGCCCAACTTCTGTTCGAAACCCTGGCCCTGGTCGCCCTGGCCCGCACGTGAGACCGGCGAGCGCGTTCAGGGGCTTTAGCGAAACTCGCTGAAGCAGTCCGCAGCCCCGGTGGCCTCGGTCGGGATCGAGAGCCCCAGACCGGATCGGGCCCATCCTTCGATTCGCATCTTCGCTCGGACCCTGGCGTTCAGTTCATCGCCCCTCCTCTTTCACGAGCTCCTTCAAGGCAGCCCGCAAGTCGGCCTCCGACACCTTGCCTTGCCAAAATCTCACCGGCTGTCGGTCGGGCCCGTAGATGACCGTCGCCGGCAGCGCACCGGTCCAGTCCGGGTGCACCGCTTCGATGAAGCCGGCGTCGGGCCCGGTCTTCATGTAGCTGGGAAACTCCGCTTCCTGCTGGCGCAAGAACTGGACGGCCGCCTCCTTTTCGCTTTCGAAGTCGGTGGTCACGAACATCAACGCCACGCCCCGGTCCCGAAAGCTGCGGACCACCGCCTGAATGTGGGGAAACTCTTCGCGGCAGGGGCCACACCACGTGGCCCATACGTTGACCACCACCCACCGGGCGTCCCGTTGTCGAACCGCCGCCCGAAACCCCTCGGCGTCCAATGCGATCAGCGGCCCGTCCGCCTCGGTCGTCGGGGGCGGCACCTCGGGAACCGGTGCCTCGGACCCGTCTGGTGCCGTGCCTCGGGTGCACCCCCAGGAGCTCGTGAGCCCCGCCGCGGCGAACATCCACAACCAGCGGTGCGTCTTCACGCCGCCGGTGTAGCAGACGGGGAGCGAGAGCACACGACCGGAGCGAACTCCGGGGACGCGCTTCAGTCTTGCCGGGGGCGGGCGATCAGCAGCCAACGGAACATGGGACGCCACCGGATTTCGGCGTCGACGCCCGCACGGGCACATATCGACGCCAGCTCGCCTCTCAGAAAGCCTCGGTTCACCGACAGCGGTGCGTCGTTCTTGACCAGACGGGACCGGGAAAAGACGGCGGTCAGTCCCTTGATCGCCGCGTACGGCACGAAGTGCCGCTGCAGGTCGTTGACCAGCACCCCCACTCGGGCCAACCGGGCCATGGCCCGAACTGCCTGCACGGCCGAAGCCCCCGGGAAGTGGTGGAGGGTCAAGCTCATGTGCACGACGTCGTGTCCGGCGTCCATTCGCTCCGCCGCCTCGAAGAGGTCTGCTCGCTCGAATCGAAAGCTTTCACCAGAAAAGCGCTCTCGAGCGTAGGAGACCGCCACCGGGCTCGACTCGATTCCCAGGTAGCGCACCGGTCGTCCGGTGCGCCGAGACCAGGCTGCGAGCACTTCGGCGAAGTCCCCCCCACCGAAACCCACGTCCAAAACCGAGACCGGTCCCTCGGGAACCAGGCGGCGGAGGCCATCCAGGCTGCTGGAATGGCCGCCGAGCCACCGATTGATGGTCCGAAGTTCTTCATACACCCGGTGAAGCTCGTGTTCCTCGACGCCCGGTGCGTCCATCAGTTCTTCGCGGAGGCTTTGCCCCGCTTCCCACCCCCACCAGGTCAAGCTCGCTCTTCCTCGATGCGCTCCAGCTTCCGGTACAGCGTCTTGCGATCCAATCCCAAGACCTTCGCGGCCTGGGTCTTGTTGCCTCCGACCGCCCGAAGCACCTTGTGGATGTAACGACGCTCCAGGTCCTCCAAGGTGGGCAAAGGCGCATCGTCGGCGATGACCAGGTGCGCGGCCTGGTACCGCTGCACCTTCTCCGGCAGGTCGTCGACCATGACCTGGTCGAAGCGGGTCAACGTCACTGCCCGCTCCATGCAGTTTTCGAGCTCGCGAACGTTGCCGGGCCACTCGTAGTCCAGCAGCTTTTGAGCTGCCGGGCCCGAAACGCCGGTCACGGGCTTGCCGTATTTCGACGCATATTTTCGAACGAATTTTTGAGCGAGGAGCAACACATCGTTGCCTCTGGCTCGAAGAGGCGGCAAGGGAAGTTGGACTACATTGATTCGATAGAACAGGTCTTCTCGAAACGTTCCCGCTTCGACCTGCGCCTCCAGGTCTCGGTGGGTCGCGGCCAGTATGCGGACGTCGACCGGCATTTCGGCGTCCCCTCCGACCGGTCGGATCGCCCGATCTTGGAGCGCCCGCAACAGCTTCGGCTGCATCTCCATCGGCATTTCGCCGATCTCGTCGAGAAACAGGGTCCCGCCCTGGGCCGCCTGGAACAGGCCCTCCCGGGCGCTGCGGGCGTCGGTGAACGCACCCTTGGTGTGACCGAACAGCTCGCTTTCGAGCAGGGTCCCCGGCATGGCGGCGCAGTTGACCGGCACGAAGGCCCGGTGGCTGCGGCCGCTGCGGCCATGGATCGCTTTGGCGACCAGCTCCTTGCCGGTTCCGCTTTCGCCGGTGATCAGTACGGTGGCGTCGCTGGTGGCCACGCGGGACATCAGGTCGAAGACTTGGCGCATCCCGGCGCTGGACCCGAGCATGTCTTCTGGATCGGGCAGGACGGCGGACCGCAGCCGGTGCACCTCGCGGGTCAACTCCCGGTGCCGTACAGCCCGCTGCAGGATGAGCCCCAGCTCCTGCAGGTCGATCGGTTTGGCGATGAAGTCGTAGGCCCCCGCCCGAATGGCCGCCACCGCCGACTCCATGCTGCCGAAGGCGGTAACCACCACCACGGGCACATCCGGCCGCAGTTCACAGATCCTTCGGCACAGGTCGAGGCCGCTCTTGCCCTCGAGTTGCAGATCGGTCAGGAGAACGGCGACGTCGGGCTGAGAGGGCGACTGGAGGGTTTCGAGCGCGTGCTCGGGTTCGGAGAACGCCTCGACCGCGTACCCCTTGGGACCCATGGCCCCGCCGACCAGCTCTCCCACGGACGGGTCGTCGTCGACGACCCAAACCGCATGGCCCGGATTTTTGGACTTCGCGTCGATGGGCTCATGGTAGCCCCATCGACGCGCCCGCGTGAATCTTCGCGTTTGATTTTTCGCGCATTTTCCGGGCGGTCCGGCAAGGATACGGGCATTCCCCCGATTCCCAGCCACACAGGTCCCCGAGCCATGCTGGATTCAGGCCGGCTGGTCCCGAAAGGGTCGAGACACCTGATCGAGATCCTCGAGATCCCCGGGACTCAGGACCAGGTCCAGGGCTTGGGCATTGTCTTCGGCCTGGGCCGGGGTGCGGGCTCCCACGATGGCGGATACCCGATCGCCGTGGCGCTGAACCAACCACGCCAGCGCCACCTGCCCGGGCTTGGCGCCGTGGGCCTGCCCGATCGCTTCGAGGCGTTCGACCACCGGGCGCGTCCGTTCGAGGAGATCTTTTTTGGTCCACCACAGCCACGCGCGCACGCCCGCCTGCTTGAGCCGCTCCGGCTCCCGATGGAACTTGCCGGTCAACAGGCCTTGCTCGAGCGGGGAATAGGCCAAGATCGCCACGTCCAGCCGTTCCGCGGCGTCGAGCACGCCGTTGGTTTCGATGCGCCGATCGAGAAGGCTGTATTTCACCTGGTGGGTGGCCAAAGGCACTCCGAGGCGCTCCAGTGCGGCGTGTGCCCGCTCCACCCCGCGTACGGTGAAGTTGCTGACGCCGACCGCGCGAATCTGCTCGCGCTCCACCAGCTTGGCCATTTCCCGCATCTCGGCCTCCACCGGCGACAGGCCCCATGGGTGGTGAACCTGATGCAGGTCGATGCCAAAGGGCTCGAGTGCGCTCTTACGGTCTGCGAAGGTCTCTCGAATGGATGTAGAGGTCCGAAACGTCGGGTCCCACTTGGTCGCGATCCGCACGTCGCCGGGCTTGACACCGATGGACTGCAGCGCCTGGGACAAGCCTCGTTCCGACGCTCCTCGGCCGTAGGCTTCGGCGGTGTCGAACCAGTCTACCCCAAGCTCGTAGGAGCGCCGTACGATCCGCTCCCTGTATCCTCGGTCGACCGCGGGCCAGTAGGCGCCCGCCAGGCCTTTGCCCTCGGAAAACTGCCAGCAGCCGAGTCCGATGGCGCTGGCCCGAATGTCGGTGGGTCCCCAGCGTCGAGACGTCATGGCCGCTCCCTACTCCAGCCGGCGGCGTCCAGGGGTACGAAAACCGGATCCGGACATCGAATCGTCCTGCAGTCTGGCCTCTCGCCCCCGGTCCGCGGGTCGAGCCTTGCCCCGCCCGTTCGACGTCGGGCAGTCCGGATCCATGTCCACGTACGTCGTCGGCGACATCCAGGGCTGTGATGAGGCCCTCGGCCGGCTGTTGGCCGCGGTGGACTTCGGTCCGGCGGACCGGCTGGTGGCTGTGGGCGACTTGGTCAACCGCGGACCGGCCAACCTGGCCGTGCTTCGCCGCATGCGGGCCATGGACGGGGAGTCGGTGCTGGGCAACCACGATCTGCACCTGTTGGCGCGGCTGTGGGATCTGGCTCAGGCCAAGCCCTCAGACACCCTCGAGGACGTTTTGGAGGCCACCGAACTGGACACGCTGCAAGCCTGGTTGCTTCACCGACCGGTCCTCTTGGAGGTGGGAACGGACGTGGTGGTCCACGCGGGGTTGCACCCGCGCTGGACCCTCGAAGAAGCCCGGCAGCGCGCACGGGCCGTCGAAGCTCAGCTGCGGCACGACCCAACCCCCCTCCTTTCACGCGAGGCCCCCGAGGGCGACCGGCTGCGGGAAGTTTGGGCGGATCTGGCGATATTCACCCGAATTCGGACCGTGGACCCCACGGGCCAGCCGGATCCCAGCTTCACCGGGAGCTTGGACGAATTGCCTTCGGATCGGCGGCCCTGGTTCCGGGCCCGCTCCGAGCCTGCGGGCCCGGGACGGGTCCTGTTCGGACATTGGTCGGCCCTCGGTTACCACCGCGAAGGCCCGTACGTGGGGCTGGACTCCGGGTGCGTTTGGGGTCGGTCGCTCACCGCATTTCGCCTCGAAGACGAGGCGGTCTTTCAAGTGGCCGCGCACCGCGTCTGAAACCCGGTTGTTGACCCACGCCCGGCGAGGCATGGTGCTCGCGTGACGACGCGGGTTTTGTTCGTGTGCCTCGGCAACATCTGCCGCTCGCCCACCGCCGAGGCCGTGTTCCGAGAGCTGGCGAATCGCCGCGGACTCGCCGAACGGTTCGAGATCGACTCGGCTGGAACGGGCTCGTGGCACAGTGGCGCGCCGCCCGACGCCCGCATGCAGAAGGCCGCCGCCGCCCGGGGTTATCGATTGACCGGTCGAGCCCGGCAGGTGGCCGTCGAAGACTTCGAGCGCTTCGACCTGATCTTGACCATGGACGAGAGCAACCGGCGCGATGTGCTGGCTCGGGCGCCTGCAGACCCGGGGGAGCGGGTGCAGCTGTTTCGCCGGCACGACCCGGCGGAACCGGGCGCCGACGTGCCGGATCCCTACTACGGCGGACCCGACGGCTTTCGTCACGTCGTCGAGATCGTGGAGCGAAACGCCGAGGTCTGGCTCGATCGGCTGGGCCTTGCTCCGAGCGGGTGATGCGGGACTGGCAAGGACATCTTCGGGAGGCCTTGCAGAGCCCGGTGCAGGTCCTCCGGGTCCAAGCCCTGTCGGGCGGCGACATCGCGGAAGCGGTCAAGATCGAGACCTCTCGAGGCAGTTTTTTCGGAAAATCGCACCCGAGCCTCGATTTCGGGGTCGAGGCAGAGACCCTGAGGATGCTGAAGGCGAGCGGCACCTCCCTGTGCATCCCCGAGGTTCTGGGTGCGGGGCACGGATGGCTGCTCCTCGAATTCGTGCCTCGGGGCCGCCCGGGACCGGGCTACGACGAAGCCCTGGGGCGAGGTTTGGCAGAGCTGCACGCGCGGAAATCGGACCGCTTCGGCTTTCCTTTCGACACCACCTGTGGCGCGACCCAACAGCCGAACCCTCGCGAAGAGGAGTGGGCGACGTTCTATCGAGAGCACCGGATTCGTCACCAGCTCGATCTCTTGTTCGACCGGGGACGCATCGGCTCGAGGGAGGCCCGTCCGATCGAAGTGGTTTTGGACCGAATCGAAGACTGGGTCGGGCCGGCATGCGAACCGGCGCTGATCCACGGGGACCTGTGGTCTGGAAACGTCTATGCAAACCAACAGGGCCAGCCCACGCTGATCGATCCCGCCGCCTATTACGCCCATCCCGAAGCGGAGCTGGGCATGATGACCCTTTTCGGGGGCTTTCCGGAGCGAACCTATCGGGCCTACGAGAGCCATTCCGACGTGGCAGCGGACTGGCGCGACCGCAACGAGCTATATCGGCTCTATCACCTGATGAACCACGCGAATCTATTCGGAGGAAGCTACGTATCCGCAGCCGTCGACTGCGCAAAACGTTGCATCTCGTCTTTTGGATGAGCGCGGCGGACGCTGCCGCTCACGACCGCAAGGGGCGGCGACCGGCCTGACCCGTCGAGCGTCGGATTCACGAAACCTGGATGCAGACCTTGCCGAAGTGGCCTCCCTGGGCGAAGCTTCCAAATGCTTCGGGAGCCCGGTCGAAAGACTCCACCCCATCGATCACCGGATGAAGCCGGCGGTGCTCGATGGCTCGATTCATGCGAACGAACTCGGCCCGGCTTCCCACCAAGATCCCCTGCAGGCGGATGTTCTGCATCACGGCTTGGAGCACGTTGAACTCGACTTCCGCACCGCTCAGGTTTCCGATCAGGAACAGGGTCCCGCCGGGCCGAACCGCCCGCAGGCTCTGGGGTAGGGTTGCGCTCCCCCCGAGTTCCAGCACGTGGGTCACGCCACCGGCGGTCTGCACGGTCTTTCCCCAGTCAGGATCGGTTCGGTAGTTCAGCGTCTCGTCGGCCCCCAAGGCCTTGGCCCGTTCGAGACGCTCGTCGGAGGACGACGTGGCGATCACTTGGGCTCCGGCCATCTTGGCGAACTGCAAGGCGAAGATGGCCACGCCGCCCGTCCCTTGCACCAGGACCGTGTCGGCGGCGCACAGGTTTCCGTGCCCAAAAAGGGCCGACCAGGCCGTCAAGGCGGCACACGGCAGGGTGGCGGCTTCGACCATGGTCAAATGGTCGGGTACCTTCACGAGTTCTCGTTCCTCGAGCACCACTTCCTGGGCGAGCATGCCGTCGATGGGCCCCCCCCGGGTGGAACGGATCACCGAGCGGGAGGGAACCGGTCCCGCCACCCAGTCTCGGAAGAAGGTCCCCGCCACCCGGTCGCCGGCCGCCAGGTCCCGAACCTC
Source organism: Myxococcales bacterium LLY-WYZ-16_1 (assembly GCA_031800475.1). Lineage (GTDB taxonomy): Bacteria > Myxococcota > Kuafuiibacteriia > Kuafuiibacteriales > Kuafuiibacteriaceae > Kuafuiihalomonas > Kuafuiihalomonas phototrophica. The sequence goes on along the minus strand of DAPKRQ010000326.1, from coordinate 12,754 downwards.
GGCGCCGACCTCGACCACCGTGCCCGCGCCGTCCGACAACGGCACCAACGGGAGAGGCTGCTTGGGATTGTAAGCGCCCGTGACCATCAGATGGTCTCGAAAATTCAACGAGCAGGCCTCCACCCGGACCCGGACCTGGCCCCGGCCGGGGCTGGACACGTCTCGTTCCACGCAGCGCAGGTTTTCCACGCCGAAGGCGCCATCGACGACCCATGCCTTCATGGTCGGAGGTTCTCCTTCAGGCGACGGAGTGACGCAACCACAGGCCCGCCAAAGGCGGCAGGCTGAGGGACAGGCTGTACGGCCGGCCGTGGGTAGGAACAGGCTCTGCGCTCACCGCACCGAAGTTGCCGACCCCGCTACCTCCGTACTCGGCTGCATCGCCGTTGAATATCTCGGTCCAGACACCTCCCAACGGCACCCCGACCCGATACCCTACCCGGACCACCGACGTGAAGTTGTAAACGCAGGCTACCACATCGCTGCCATCGGTTCGAAGGAACGACAAGACCGACTGCTCGGCGTCGGATGCATCGATCCACTCGAACCCACGAGGCTCGAAGTCGTTTTGGTGCAGGGCCGGTACTTCTCGGTGAAGCCGGTTCAGGTCCCGCAGGCACTGTTGCAGACCTGCGTGCCGAGGATCGTGCAGGAGTTCCCACTCGACGCTGGCATCTTGGCTCCACTCGCGGTCGGAGCCGACCTCCGATCCCATGAACAACAACTGCTTTCCGGGCTGACCGTACATCCAGGCGAAGAGCAGGCGAAGATTGTCCATTCGACGTTCCCAAGGCCCACCCATCTTCGCCAGGAGCGAGCCCTTTCCGTGTACCACCTCGTCGTGCGAGAGGGGCAGCACGAAGTTCTCGGTGAATGCATACATTCCTCGGAACGTCAGGCGGTCGTGATGATACTTTCGGTGGATGGGATCTCGCGACATGTAGTCCAGGGTGTCGTGCATCCATCCCATGTCCCATTTCATCGTGAAGCCGAGTCCGCCCAGCTCGGTGGGTCGCGACACCATGGGCCAAGCGGTCGACTCTTCGGCCACCGTCACCGCTCCGGGAAACCGGGCATGCACCAGTCGATTCAAATCCCGCAGAAATTCCATCGCTTCGAGGTTTTCTCGGCCCCCGTAGCGGTTCGGTATCCACTGACCGTCAGCGCGCGAGTAATCGAGATACAACATCGATGCGACCGCATCCACCCGCAGCCCATCGACGTGAAAGACGTCGAACCAGTAGTCTGCACTGCTCAACAGAAACGAACGAACCTCGTTTCGACCGTAGTTGAAGATCGCCGAGCCCCAGTCCGGGTGGTAGCCCTGCCGCGGGTCGGCGTGCTCGTAGCAATGGGTGCCGTCAAAGTACACGAGCCCATGCTCGTCGGTGGCGAAGTGAGAGGGCACCCAGTCGAGAATCACACCCATCCCTGCCCGATGACACCGGTCGATCAGGAGCTTGAGCTGCTCCGGGGTCCCGAACCGCGGATCGGGCGCGTAGTAGCCGGTGGTCTGATACCCCCATGACGGGTAGTAGGGATGCAACATCACCGGCATCAGCTCGACATGGGTGAAGCCCATCTCGGACACATAGCCGACCAGTTGCTCGGCCAGTTCGGAATAGCTCGCCGAGCGATATCCGTCTTCCGCGATCCGCCGCCAAGAACCGAGGTGAACTTCATAGATGCTCATGGGTTCGTGCATCGGGTTCTTGCGCCGGCGCGCCTCCATCCAAGCTTCGTCGGTCCATCGAAAATCGTCTCGATGGACCACGGAGGCGGTGCCGGGAGGCAGTTCCGCGGCGAAAGCCATCGGATCGGCCTTGTCCACCACGTAACCGTTCATTTTGGAATGAATCCGGTACTTGTAGCGCATCCCGACGCCGACGTCCGGAAGGGTCGCGGTCCACAGGCCGCTCCCTCCCACCGCCCGCATGCAGGCTGCATCGGTCTGTTGCCAGTCGCAGAAGTCGCCGATCACGAAGACTCGCTCGGCGTTCGGTGCCCACACCGTGAAGTGGGTTCCTCGTTCCGAAGGGTGGGCCCCCAGGTGGCGGTGCAAGCGCGTATGGGTCCCTTCGTTGAACAGATGCAGGTCGAGCTCGCCCAGGTGAGCGGGACCATCCGGTTCATTCATGCCGCAGGGTATAGCAGCTGCGGCGACGGATCTCTTTATCCAGCCGGCGCGCCCACCCCGGTTGACCGGGAGCTACGGCCGTTGAATCGACGTTTCATGGACCTTCGTCCGGGTGTTCCGCATCCGCTTGGCGCCCACTACGACGGCAGTGGCACGAACTTCGCCGTGGCTTCATCCGTGGCGGACCGGGTATGGCTGTGCCGCTTCGACCCAGACGGGCGGGAGGACCGATCCCTGCTGCCGGGCCGGACCGGTTCCGTGTTCCACGGCTACGCCCCCGACCTGCACCCGGGCACCCGGTACGGTTTTCGGGTTCGCGGTCCGTACGATCCCGAGTTGGGCCACCGGTGCAACCCCCACAAACTCTTGCTCGATCCCTACGCCCGGTGCCTCGACGGCCGCGTCCGCTGGAACGAGGCGCTGTTCAGCTACCGATTCGATGACCCCGATGGCCCGGTCAACACCCAGGACAGCGCCCCTTTCATGCCGAAAGCTCGGGTGGTCGATCCGTTCTTCGACTGGGGCCTGGACCGGCCCCCCCGGACGTCTTGGGCCGACACGGTGATCTACGAGTTGCACGTCAAGGGGTTCACCGCCCGGCACCCGGGCTTGCCCGCGGAGCTCCGAGGCACCTACGCCGGCCTGGCGCATCCTGCCGTTGTGGAACACCTCGTTCAGCTCGGCATCACGGCGGTCGAGCTCTTGCCGGTGCACGCGTTCGTCCACCCGGCGAACCTGTTGGAGAAAGGGCTCAGGAACTACTGGGGGTACGACAGCATCGGGTACTTCGCGCCTCACGCGGAGTATTCCCGCTCTCGACGGGCGGGCGGGGAGGTCAACGAGTTCAAACAGATGGTCAAGGACCTCCACGCAGCCGGGATCGAGGTCCTGCTGGACGTCGTGTACAACCATACGGCCGAGGGCAACCATTTGGGCCCCACCCTCTGCTTCCGCGGGCTCGACAACCACATGTACTACCGCACCGTGGAGGGTCAGGCTCGCTATTACATGGACTATACCGGCTGCGGAAACAGCTTGGACACCCGAAGCCCCTTCGTGCTGCAGCTGATCATGGACAGCCTCCGCTATTGGGTCGAAGAGATGCACGTGGACGGTTTTCGCTTCGACCTGGCGACCGTACTCGCTCGAGAGGAGCACCACTTCGACCTCGGCGCAGGCTTTTTCGACATCGTCCAGCAGGACCCCGTGCTCCGGCAGACGAAGCTGATCGCCGAGCCCTGGGACGTGGGTGAAGGAGGGTATCAGGTCGGCGGTTTCCCGACCTACTGGTCCGAGTGGAACGGCGCCTTTCGAGACCATGTTCGGGACTTTTGGCGTGGTCAGGAGGGCACCTTGGGGCTGTTCGCCAAGCGACTGACCGGCTCCGCCGACCTGTACGAGCATGCTCATCGCCCGCCGCAGGCGAGCATCAACTTCGTGACCGCCCACGATGGGTTCACCCTGCGAGACCTGGTGTCGTACAACCACCGCCACAACGAGGCGAACGGTGAAGACAACCAAGACGGAGACGAGCACAACCGAAGCTGGAACTGCGGCGTGGAAGGGGACACCGAGGACGCCGACGTGTTGGCCCTGAGGAGCCAACAATCCCGGAACTTCATCGCCACCCTGCTGCTTTCCCACGGCGTCCCGATGCTGTTGGCCGGAGACGAGATGGGCCGCACTCAAGGCGGCAACAACAACGCCTACTGCCAGGACAACGAAGTCTCTTGGGTGGACTGGTCTGCCAAAGACGAGGCATTGCTGGCCTTCACCCAACAACTGCTGGAGCTGCGGCGACGAAACCCAGCATTTCGTCGACCGACTTGGTTCCACCCCGGGCTATCTCGAAGCCATCCGGACATCGAGTGGTACCGTTCGGACGGGCAGCCGATGGAGCCCGATGACTGGGAGCTGCCGTACGCCAAGTCGGTCGCGGTGTTCATGAGCGGAGAATCGGCCGAAGACTCCAAAGAATGGACCGAGCCGGGCCGTTCCTTCTTGCTGCTGATCAACGCCAGCCACGAGGATGTTCTGTTCACCATTCCGAACGTGTTGGACCGATGGGGCTGGACCCAGATCCTCGACACCTCGGCGAAGCATCGGGAATTCAAGCGGCGTTCGATGCGGCGCCGCCGGCACCTGGAGTGCCACGCCCGCTCGATGACGCTGCTCGCCAGCGCCACCTGACCGATGGCAACCGCGTGAACTTTGGCCTTTCATTTGAACGTGGGGTCTGGCACTTTGCGCGCTTCACCTGAGTCCGCGATGCGGTCATCACCGCATCCCCTGGGGCAAGAGGTGGATGCACCCCCAAGATGTTGGTGTGGCGCTTGACCCGGCGGGGATCGAGCCTCATGATGGAAGGCGTCGGATTCACCGACCGGGGAGGAAACAAATCGATGGCCGGTAGAACGGAACGGGTAAACGCTAGGGACATTCTCAATCGCGCCGAAGGCATCATCTTCGAAGGCGACGTGGTCCGCGACTGGCTCAACGAGCTGGAACGTCGCGCCCGGGGGACGCTGAAGGCAGCCTCCACGAACCGATACTTCGATGGGGAGTGGAAGCTCGAGTACCTCGAGCTGTCCGAGGCACTGCAGGCGCTTCACCGGGCCAAGGCGCAACTCGAAATCTTCGAAGCCGCCGTGGCCAAGCGCGAGCGGCCGCGGACGGAGTTGGAGCTGGAATCGGAGTCCACGGAACCGGAGAGCTTCGACTACGACGAGACCAACGTCACCCAGCTCCGCGCGGGCTGAAGGCTGCCGGCCTCCCGACGGCTCGTTTCAATGGCGAGCGTCGTCGGGAGAATGGCCGAGCTCTCGGATGCGGCGAGCCGCCAACACCCAGGTCGAGTCGCCGGATTGGCTCTCACGCTCGTCCTCGGGTCGCACGCGGAAGAAGGCGTCGATCGCATCCTCTTCCAGGCCGAGCTCCTGAAGGGCCATGCCGATGACCAGCCAGTCGTCTCGTTCGAGTCCCTGGCTGGTCCGCTTGTGCAGCGTCTGAAGGCCTTCGACCACGTCGCCTGCCGCCACCTGGTGGGTCGCCAAAGTGTGCAGGGCCGCCGGCGAACCGCCGCCGGTCATCTCCACCGCCCGGACCGCCAGCTTGCGGTCGCGCGGTGTCGTGGGCCCCCGATATAGGCGCAACCAAGCCAGATTGTTGTAGGTCTCGGCGGTGGCGAAGCCCCGGTCCACCATGTCCTGGTACAGCCTGTCGGCCTCGGCATAGCGCCCTCGGAAGAACGCGAGCTGGGCCAGCTCTTCGGTGGCCAGGGGATCGAAGCTCGGCTCCCGGGCGGCAGCGCGGGCCCGGGCCCACGCTTCGGCCTGTTCGTGCCGCCCCTGGGCCAGCAGCCCCGCAAACACCCCCCGGTGCCCGCGGATCGACTCGGGCTCGACTTCGAGCAGCTTTCGGGCCGCCGCGATCTGTTCGGCGTGTTCGTCCCGCCGGGCGTGACCGGCCATCACAGCCGCCCACAGACTCGCCCGCAAGCCCGACGGCGCCCTTTCGATGGCGGACCGCAGGATCCGGAGGGCACGGGGGTCGTCGGGAGCCAGTGCAGCTGCAGCCCACCGCAGGCGCTGCGGCTCGGAATCCCACAGCTGTCGAAACGGGCTCTTGGGCGCCGGGATGAGGTCGGCCGCCCAGGCGAGCCATTTTCGGGCCGCGGACCGCCGCCCCCGATCCAGCCAGTCCAAGGCTTGGCGGCCCAGCAGCGCCGGCTCCGATTCGACGGCCTGAATGCGGTAGTCACCATCCTTGACCACGAACCATACGCCGCGGGGTCCGGGCCCTTCGGCCCGGGAGACCAGGCTTTCGACCCGAAAGCCGATCCGATCGTCGCCCTCGACCCGAAACGTGGTCTGGCTTCGAACCAGATCGGTGGGCCAGCGAACGGGAACCCCGGCGGCTCGAGCCCGAACCTGCGCCGCCCGGGCGGTCGCTCCGAACACGGAACGGTTTCCGTGGGGCCGAAACCGCTCCCAAGCGCTGTCTGTGAACACCGCCTGCAGCCCCTCGATGGGCGGCTGATTCAAGGCCAGCAGTTCCTGCAAGCGAAACACCGGCTCGGCGGGACCGGGCACGCTTCGATTCAGGCCCCGGGCCACCTTGCGGTAGAGGGTGGCTCGGGTCTGGAGCTCCTCGGGCTGCTCGGCCAGGTGGGCGCTTTCGTCGAGCAGCCTTGCCGCCAGGTCATAGCGTTGTCGCTCGACCAGGATCCGGGCGGCCCGCTCCGCGGCCAGGACCGACACTTCCACCGGGACGCCGAGCCTTTCCAGGAGGGCGGCCGAGGCTCCCGGACCCTGCAAAATGGCGGTGGCAGCCAAGCGGTGGGCGTCGACCTCGAAGCTCCGCGGAACCTGCTTCGCCACGTCCCGAATCTCCGATAGGCGGCCGGCCCGCATCAGAAGCTCGACCAACAGCTCGCTCGTCTCTCCGTCGCGAGGCGCGGACCGAACCGCCGCCTGAGCCAGAACCACCGCCTCCTCCAAAGCCACGGGATCCGTGTTCTCGAGGCCGTGCTCGTCGACCGACAAGAGCACCGCCAGCCGCTTGTTCAACTCCGGCAAGCGCGGCGATCGGCGCCGGGCTTGCCGCAACAGTCCGATGGCTTCTTTGCGTGAAAAGCCCGGCCCGAACGGTCGGCCCAGCGGGTCGTGGGTGAGCACTTCGCTCGCCTCGATCAGCGTGGCGATGTCGTCGGGGCGCGCGTCGGCCGCCCGCATGGCCCACCGTCCGGCCGCGCTTCCGAGCTTGGCCTCCAACAGACTGCGGGCGAGCCGCAGGGCCGGCGCCGCCCCCGCGGGCGCGGACTCCGCTTCGGCCACCAACAGCTCCAGCCCCTCTCGCACCTTGCCGTCCTGGATCAGCTGGGTCGGCCGATCCTCGAACTCCAACCGAGGTACCGGCTTGCTCCACAGCTGCCGGAGCCCGCCGACCAAAGCCCGAGCTTCCTCGGCGGTGATCCGAGACCGGTCGAGGGCGAAACCCACGTCGACCCGGATCCGATCGCCGTCTTGCTGGACCTTCTGCTGATACAGCGCCGGTCCGAACCGCTCGGTCTGGTCGGCAAGGGTCTCGACCAAACGAAAGCTGGCCGGCACCCGGATTTCGAAGCGAACCACCGCCGAAAATGGCTCCGGAACCATCATGTCGGCTTTGCGCACGGCCAGAAGCTGCTCGGCCAACCGCTGGGTCTCGCTGGGGTCTTCGGCCGCCAGGGTCGCTTCCCGCAGGGGGTCGGGCAACCACGAAAAAAGGATGGGTGCGGGCAGGAACACGGTCACTCGCTGACCTCGGGTTCGGACCAGGCCACCGCCCCGTCCCACGAGCTCGAGCTGGAACGGAAGGTCGAGCCGCTCGGCATCGGTCAGGTCGAAGTCGATCAGCCGACCTCCGCGATAGCTGCGTCGAACGTAGCCCGACAGCTGTCGCTCCAAACGAACGTCACCGCGAAATCGCTTGCGTAGCCGGGCCTCGATGGTGCCCTGGGCGGTGGTCGTTTCCGCGATCTCCACCTCTGGTCCACGCACCAGATCGATGCGCCGGATCTCCTGGTAACGGTTATCGGTGGCGTCCAGGATCGGTGTTCGCACCAAGCGACCGCGACCGGTGGCCAGCCAGGTGATCCGACCTTGATGGGCCACGGTCGTTCGCCCCGGCGGGAGAAACCGAGTGGACGGGTCGACGAATACGTCGGTGCCGGGAAGGTAGACCAAAGCCCCATCCAGGTCCTGGGGCGCGGCCACATCGGCCACCAGATCTTCGCCCAAACCGCGCCGCAGCAGCGCCCAGTGGGCGTCGATCCCGGCGGTCCGGAGGGCTGCCGTCAGCACCAGGGCTTTTTCGGCCAAGGTGCCGCGACCGGTCCGCAGAACCTGAACCGGCGGCCGGGAACGGAGGGGCGGCGGTCCCTCTTCAACCACCCGGACCCGGCGGTGCACTTCGTCGATCACGGCGTGCAGCGACGAGCCGCCCGGCCCGGCAGCCTCGGCCACCAACCGGTTCAGCTCGGGTGCGCGAAGGGCGCCCTCGAGCCTTTGCTCCACCCGCTCGGAGAGCTCGGCCCAGCTGCGGGCCGTGCTGTACAGAACCCGGGGCCGGCGGGGAACCTCGGGAGGAAGCAGAGGTTGCACGCCCACGAAGCCGGGAAGATCCCGTGCTTGCAGTTCCACCTGCCGGCGTCCGTCGACCACCCGCTCCCGGACCTCTTCCGCCCGAAAACCCACCGGGGCCACCTGCAGGGGCAGCTCCTCGGGCGCCCGGAATACCACCCGGGACCGGGCGACCGGGGCACTGAGACCCAGGGCATAGCTGCCGAAGGTGACCCCGAGTTCCGGCGCAGCTCGGTCTTCATAGCGCACGCTTCGCTCGACCACACTGCCAACTTCCACCCCGGGCAGGGTGATCTGCATGACCCGCTCGGTCCCCTCGTCCGTGGTCTCGATGTGGTCTGGGCCGACGGTGTGGACGGTGCCGGACGGGTCGGTCACGCGGACGTCTACCTGGGGCCTCAGGCGCTCATCCGGATTCCAGCTCACCTCCAACGTGGACCAAGCCTTCAGACCCGCGGCGGAGAGCACCTCGTACACCAGGCTGTATTCGAAGGATTTTCGCCCGTCCGCATCCAGCTCGAATACACTGTCTTCTCGGACGAGCCGTACGCCCCGCTCGGCGCTCCGGGAACGGAGCCCATGGTCCAGCGCCGCAGCCGGCGGGACCGAGGGTCGCACCACCGAAGCGCCGGGTGCGCAAGCTCCCACCATGCCCAGGACAGCCAGCCCGATCCCCAGCGACCGCACCCGGGCATCATGGACGGCGCCTCCCGGAAATCCCAAGCCAGTCCGACGTTGGAGACGGCGCTTGCTGGTTTTCACGAGGGCTCGACACGGAGCGTCCAGGGTTCGAGGGGTCGGGCATGCGGATCGCGAGCTTCGAACTGGAAGGCCGGCTTCGGACGGGTCGGGTCGAAGGAGAGGAGCTGGTTCCATTTCCACCAGGGGTGACCATCGAGTCCCTGCTGCCGGACCTGTCGAGGGCCCGGGACCTGCCCACCGATGCCCCGGTGCCCGCAGGCCGAGTTCGCTGGCTGCCGCCCGTGCCCCGGCCGGCAAAGATCCTGTGTGCAGGCGCCAATTTCGAGCCGCACCGGGTCGAGATGGGCCGGCCGCGGCCCGACCACCCGCTGATCTTCGCCCGCTTCGCGGATGGCTTGGTGGGCCACGAGGGCCCTTTGATGCGGCCCCGGGAATCGGAGGCCCTCGACTACGAAGGGGAACTTGCGGTGATCGTCGGCCGCGCCTGCCGGCGGGTCCGCCCCGAGGACTCCCGCTCGGTCATCGCGGGCTTCTGCGCCTTCGACGACGGTACGGTCCGGGACTGGCAGCGGCACACGAGCCAGTTCACCCCAGGAAAGAACTTCCCCAACACGGCGGCCTTGGGGCCGTGGTTGGTCACCGCCGACGAAATCCCGGACCCCGGAGCCCTCGAACTGCAGACCCGGGTCAACGGCGAAGTTCGACAGAGCGGTCGGATCTCCGAACTGACCTTCAGCATCGAAACCCTGCTCGCCTATGTCAGCACCTTCACCCGGCTCGAGCCCGGAGACGTCTTGGCCACCGGAACCCCCGCCGGGGTCGGGGCCGCCCACGATCCGCCCCGATGGTTGCGCCCCGCAGACGTGGTCGAGGTGGAGATCTCCCAGGTGGGCACCCTGCGAAACCGGGTGGTCCAAGAGGGGCCGGCCGAGGCAGAACCGAACATCCGATGACGCCCCTCCGACCGCGAACCGACCTCGGGACCCACCGCGTCCTCAATCAACCTCCCGAACGGGGAGACCGAGACCCGTGGGTGGCGGACCCCTCCCTGCAGGAGGCGATCGCGCGCTCGAATGCCCGGGGCCTGTCCGACCGGATCCGCAGCTTCGCCCGCACTTGCGGGTCCGAGGCGTACCGGGAGCACGCGCACCGGGCGAACAGTCACCCCCCGGAGTTGCGGAGCTTCGACCGCCACGGGCACCGAATCGACGAGGTCGACTTTCACCCCTCGTACCACGCGCTGATGAAGCTCGGCCTCGAAGCCGGAGTATCGGCGGCTCCGTGGACCGAGTCCGAGGGCGGCCACACGCTGCACGCGGCCCTGCTCTATCTGATGGCTCAGACGGAGCCCTCGGTGTGTTGTCCCATGTCGATGACCTACGCCGCAGTACCGGCCTTGCAGGCGGAACCGGCGGTCGGAGGCCCGTGGATCGAATGGATCCGTCGCGGGGTCTACGATCCTTCGAGTCGACCGGCGCCAGAGAAATCCGGCGTGACCGTGGGCATGGCCATGACCGAAAAGCAGGGCGGCAGCGATGTGCGAGCCGGGACGACGCGAGCCGTCCGCGACGGAGAGGCCCATCGGCTGACGGGACACAAATGGTTCTGTTCGGCGCCCATGTCCGACGGATTTCTGACGTTGGCCCACCTGGACGAAGGCCTCACGTGCTTTTTCGTGCCGCGCTGGACGCCCGACGGGCAGCGAAACCCGCTCCAGATCATGCGGCTGAAAGCGAAGCTGGGCGACCGGGCCAACGCGTCCTCGGAGATCGAGTACGTCGGCACCTGGGCACTGCGGGTGGGCGAGCCCGGTCGAGGCGTACGCACCATCCTTTCGATGGTGCACCACACCCGCCTCGACTGCTTGGTGGCTCCCGCCGCGTTCATGCGGCGCGCGCTGGACGAGGCGGTCCACCACGCGCGCCACCGGACCACGTTCGGCAAGCGGCTCGTGGAACACGATCTGATGGCTCAGGTACTGGCCGACTTGGTGGTGGAAGCCGAGGCCACGACCGCGCTGGCGTTTCGACTGGCTCGAGCTTTCGACGGGGCCGCCCGAGGTGACGAGCGGGCGGCTGCTCTGTCGCGAATCGCCACACCGGTCGCAAAGTACTGGCACAACAAGCGGGTCGTGCCTTTCGTACACGAGGCGATGGAAGTCCATGGCGGAGCCGGATACATCGAAGACAGTCCCCTCCCCATGCTCTACCGGCAAGCTCCTTTGAACGGAATCTGGGAGGGCTCGGGAAACGTCATGTGCCTCGACGTTTTTCGGGCCATGGTCAAGGAACCCAACAGTTTGGACGCGCTGGTCGAAGAGCTTCGTGCGACCCGCGGTGTCGACCCCCGGTACGACGCCCACGTCGAAACCATCCTGGGGGCACTACAGCGGCGTGAAGTCACCGAGGCCGGAGCGCGCCACTGGGTGGAGCGCATCGGAATCGGGCTGCAGGCGAGTGTGCTCCTCGAGAACGGGCCGGCCGAGGTCGCCGACGCCTTCTGTACCACCCGACTGGGAGGCGCCCGAACCGTGACCTTCGGGGCGGGTGCTTCGTCGCTTCCGGCAGAGCGACTGCTGGACCGGGTCGTTGCTGCCTGATGGCCGGCGCGGACCGCCGGACCGCTCCCCGGCCGGGGCCGGGCGGGGTAACGCGCGAAAACGGGTGGACTGCCGGTGGGAGGACGCCTGGCACATCGACGGCGGCTCGCCGCTTCGCGGGACGAACGCCGCTCGTCCGCTGCAGGCCTGACGCTCAGGGACCATCGGGTCCTGCGGCTCGGGTCCGCAGCCGGATGTCCACCTCGAAAGATAGAACCTCTCCGTTCTTCAGCGCGCCCAGGGCGGCCTTGTAGGGCTCGAAACCGAAGTCTTCGTGGCGCTTGGTGAACTCGGTACGCACCCGAATGCCCTCTTCGACCGGCTCGAGTCGGACCGGAAGGTACAGGCGGGTCGAAACTCCGCGGATTTTCAGCCGCCCTTTCACGAACACTCGACCTTCGCCGAGCCACTCGCAGGAGTCGGCCGAAAACCGGATCCGGGGGAACCGCTGGGCCCACAGCTGCCCCTGGGCGAGCATGTTCTTGCGCACGCTCTTTCGGTCCGCATCGGACAGCTTCTTTTCGAAACCCAACTCTTTCCGCTTTTCGGTCGGATCCACCCGAAGGTCTGTCACCGAGGTCTGCACCTGGACCGAGCAGGTGCCTGCGTCCTCGTCGAAGCGGACGTTCCCCTCCAGGCGGTCGGCCACCACCACGTGCCGGTGGCTCAGACCCGACAGGACCGTGTCGGCGGGATCCACGGTCACCCAAGCTCGGCTGGCTTCGCCGTCTACGGAAAGGGATGCCGCCTGGGCCCACAGGACAGCGCTCCACACCACTGTGTTCATGGGGGCCAGAACACGCGAGTCGTGCGATCGGATCCCGACATCGATGTCCCGCGCCCGGGTTTCGCGGAACGCCATCCACAAGTCATGGAGATGGCTCGAACCTTGCGTAAGGGTGGGGCCGTGCACGGAAGCCCCCGATGGACGACCGCGGTGATCTGGGCCCTGGCAACCTGCACGCCCTGGACCGGCTTGGCCGAATCGACGATCGAGGTGGTCCCGGCGAAGCCGAAAGCGCGATCCGAGCCGCCCGCTCGAGAGGAAGACGAGTCGGCGCCCGAATCGAAGCCGGAGCCCAAGCCGAAAGCCCAGTCCAAACCCAAGCCCGTTCCTGAAGCGGAGCCCGGCCCCAAGGCCGCACCCGAGCCCGCGCCAGCCGCCGAGCCCGAAAGCTCCGCAGGGTCCGACCC
>DAPKRQ010000325.1:0-2294 GCA_031800475.1 Myxococcales bacterium LLY-WYZ-16_1 | reverse complement strand
GAGGTTTTCGGGACCGGATCTTCGGGAGCCGATGGGTCGGACCCCGAAGCGGTCCACCCGGCCCACGCGTCCATCACCCGGTCTCGGGTCCAGGTCCAAGCTCGGTGCCGGGCCTGTGCGGTCGCCGCCCAGGCGGAGCGGCCCCGGTCGGCCAGCCACGCTGCGCCCTCCACCAGGCCCTCCGACAGGGGCCGGCCGGCCCAGCGGATCTGGGTGCTGGCGTAGCCCAGCCCGAAGAGGAGGGCGGCGACCAAAACCAAGCGGAGGGTGGGTCTCACACCTTCAGCCTGACCCGACGGACCGCCGGCGGCCAGTTTTTGTCGAGCTGCGTCGTTTGGCGACAGGCCTTCGGGAACACGAGGGTTTTCGTGTTGGGGCGGTTTGCGGGGCGACGAGATTGCGTCTAGCCTCCTGGCGACCATGACGGGCGGCTCCCCCCGACTCGGCCAGCTGCTGGTCAGCTTGGGCTTCATCGACGAGGCCCAGCTGGAGCGGGCGTTGGCGCGGCAGCGCGAGACCGGCCAGCGGCTCGGAAAGGTGTTGGTGCAGTCCGCCATCATCACCGAGGACCGGCTGGTCCACGCCCTCTCTCGCCAGCTCAACATCGAGACGTGCGACCCGGTCATGACCCCGATCCACGCTCGGGTGCTCGAGCAGGTGCCCAGGGAGGTGGCGTTTCGCCACCGGGTCATTCCTTTGGCCCGGCGCAAGGACGGCGACACCGAGACTTTGTTTTTGGCCACGGCCGATCCGATGGACCAGGCGGCTCTCGAGGGGGTGCGGCAGGCGGTCGGAACCGAAATGCGGCTGCAGTGGCTGCTGGCCGGTGAGACCGAGATCGACCAGGCCCTGGCCAAACATCACGGAACCCCACCGGGTCCGTCCGCACCGTCCGCCGGGGGCACTCCGGCGACTTTTCAGGGGGTTCCCGTGGTGCAGGGGTTGCCTTTTTCGGGGGATCTGCCGCCGGCGCCCGAGCCGTCTGTCGGCCGAGCCCCCGAGCCCGCCCCGGGCTCCAGCCCGGCAGGGACCTTCGACCCCGACAACCACCTGAGCTACGACGCGTTTCAGGGCGCTGGGTCCCAAGACTTTCAACCGGTCGCGAGCTTCGAACCCCCCGAAGGCTGGGTACCTCCGCCTCCCGGTCCGGGGTCGGGTGCGGCATCGGATGCGCCCGCCTGGCCTCCACCGGGTCCAGGGTCGGGTGCGGCATCGGATGCGCCCGCCTGGCCTCCACCGGGTGCGGGGTCGGGTGCGGCATCGGATGCGCCCGCCTGGCCTCCACCGGGTGCGGGGTCGAATGCGGCATCGGATGCGCCCTCGGTGCCCCCCCTTCCGCCCGAGGCCGAGGCGCTTTCGCCGGCTCCGGCGCCAACCGAGCTCGCCGACGACGCCCTCGAGCTCGTGGACCCGCTCGACGATGACGAGCCGGAGGAGCTCGACCCCGAGGCCCTCGAGGTCGTGGAGGCCCCGGACGTCCTGGCTTCGAGCGATCTGGAGCCGGTGCCCGACGGCTTGGAGGGTCCGCCCACCGAGCCGCCGCGGCCGGCCCCACCGATGGCGCCACCCGCCGGCGAAAGCGTGGCGGCGTTCGATCCCGCGGGTTCGTGGGACGGTGCCTTCGAGCCCGCCGGTGGGGCGCCGCTGGAGGCCGACATCCCCCAGCCCTCCGCCGGGTCGCCGGCGCGCCCGATTCGTGCGGCCGGTCCCAGTTGGGGCGCGCTGTTGGACGGATCCGAGAGCTCCGTCGGGACCGAACCCGAAGACCCGTCAGAGCCGGTGGACCTGGGCTTGGACGGGCCGGAGCCCGAAGCCGAGGCCCGCGCCGCCGTCCCCCCGCCCGCGCCCGGTGAAGCGGCCGCGGCCGACGGAAGCTCGGACCCGGTGGAGCCCTCGCCGCAACGGGGAGGCGCCCCGAACGATCGATCCGAGCAAGCCACCGAGAACTTGGACGTGGTGGAGCTCGACCCGGCGCCCCTGGTGGCGGAGGGGGACGGTCCCGTGCCGCTCGAGCCGCTGGCGGTGGCGCCCATCGCCGCGGCAGCCACCGAGGGCGCGGACGCAGACGAGCTCGAAGCCGAGGTCCATCCGTCCAGCGACGACATGCCGGCCTTGGAGCTCGAGCCCGAGGCGCTCCGTCCGCTGGGTGAGCTTCCGCAAAAGGCCGACCGGGCCGACGTTGTCGCTTCGGTCGAATCGCCTGCGGAACTCCCGGCCGAAGCGGCGGCATCCACGCTCGACCGTCTCGAAGCGGCCGAAGACCTCCGGGCGGGCGCCGAGCCGCTCGCGCCGGC
>DAPKRQ010000324.1:0-15456 GCA_031800475.1 Myxococcales bacterium LLY-WYZ-16_1 | reverse complement strand
GGAGGCGGCGGGGGCGGCGGTTGCAGTTCGGGTCCACGAAGCCTCAGGTGGGCGGCGAGCTCCAGCAAAACGGCGGAGGCAGGGGAGTTCGTCTCGTTGGAATGCGAGAGCTGAAGGACGCCGGTCGTGTTCATCACCGCGCGCAGAAAATCGAAGCGGTCGGCGTCTTCCGCCGAAGGTGGGCCCTCGGGTGACCAGTCGGCCGCCCCGTCGCGGCGGGGGAACGTGGCGTCGTCGAGCCCCAAGACGAACCGAAGCTCCACCGTGCACCCCGAGGTCGGGCCCAGCGGGCCCACGGTCACGCCGTGGGCCCATGCCGGACCGCGGACGTGGCGCAGGCCGTCCAAGGCCGAACCCACCCACCGGGCCAGCAGCCGATGGCTCCAGGCCCCCTGCGTGCCCTGCAGGTCCTCGATCACATCGTGAAGTCGCACCAGGTCCCGCTCGTCGTCTTCGCGCTCCGGCCGGATCCACCGGGCGGTCAGCGACTGCAGCACCGTTTTCCAGTCATGGGGCGACAGGGGAGTTCGAAGCCGGGCCAGGTCCCGGAACAAGGCTCGAAGCTCGCCCAGGGCCCGTCCCGCCAGCTCCGTGGAGCCCGGCCCGTGGGCCCGGTAGGCCCGTTCGCCCACCGACACCGCCACGCCGTGGGGCCACAGCAGACCCAAGGCCAGCCGACGGATCCCCTGCTCCCAGTTCAGAACGTCTCCCTCCAGGTAGCTCCCACGGTGGTCTTTGCGGTCGGCGCCATCCACCACCGGCAGGGCCCGCAGCCAACCGGTGACCACCTGCCGCTCTTCCGGGTCCAACGCCACGGCGAGGTTCGGGTGCTCGAGCAACTCCGTGAGCCGCGCTCCGCCGAAGCCGCTGCCCGGAAGCTCCACCAGCTGGCGAAACAGTCCGAAGGGGCCTTCTCGAGACGGGGTGGGCACGTCGATTTCGGCGAACGGGATCGACGCCTGCTCCAGCGCCGCCACCACCGCGGCCCGGAGGGCGGGGTCAGGGGTCTGGCCGGCCAAGGACACGGCCACCCGATCGAGGGGCGTGTCCGGGTGGGCTTTCAAGGTTTCGATCATCGCGCGGGCCTCGTTCCGGGGAGACGCCGCTTCGACCCAACGAAGGCTTTGGTCCGAGGTGCCCGGGCGAGGGGCCCGCCGAAACAGAATGTCGGCCTGCAGGCGGCCCAGCCCATGGGTGTCGTCGGGCTCGACGAAGGCCGCGTCCAAGTCTCCTTCGCCGGCTCTGTGCACCGCCGCCATGACCGGCCGGCCTGCGGCGCCCCATTGAACCAACAGGGGATTCTCTTCGACCGAAGGAAACAAAAGCGGGGTACTCCGGGACGGAAGCTGCGGCGGCGGTCGCCGGGCCCTCCGGCGCGGAGGCAGGTCTTCCCAAAACTCGATGCAGGGGTTTGTCGACACCACCGTGACGGAGCCGGGCAGTCGCTCCACGGCCTGCCAAAGGCTGGGCGCGGCGCCCACCGTGTCCCAGAACACCACCGGGCCCGGGGGAGGCACCCACCGGTGCGAAACCTCGTCCAAATGCACCCACCCCGAAGCCTCTCGAATCCCGTCGACCCAAGCGGCCAGTTCGCCCTCCGGATTGCGGCCGCCGTGGGCCCGGGTGCCCAGGGCCCATCGCACCAGGCGGGTGGCGAGCTGGTGGGCGCGCAGTTCCCGCTCGGCCTCGGACGCGGCCCGGTCCAGGTAGGGCGCCAAAGAGGGTGGGGGACTCCGCAACAGGTGGCTGCACAGCTCGGCCTCCCACGGCCGGCGGCCCACCAGCGGAAGACCGGTGGATGCGGCCACCTGCTCCGCCCAGAACTGCCACGGGGTCCGAATCCGCCAGTGGGCGGCTACGCCGTCCCGGGCCACGGCCCGAGCTCGAAGCCACCGGCCTACCGAAGCGTGCGGCACCACCCAGATCCACGGGTCCAGCGGCGAGCGCTTCGGCGCCTCGATCGCCTCGAACAGGGCGTCGGCCCGTTGACCCACCAAGAGCCTCATGCGGTCTTGACCTCGGTGAACCGGATCTTCACCTACGGCACCCTCCGCCAGCGGGGGACCCACGGCGACCTGCTGGGGCGGGTGCGCTCCCGGCAGCCCGGGTGGGTGGAGGGCCAGCTGCTCCATCTGCCCGCGGGCTACCCGGCGCTGATCGACGGGCCGGGGCGGGTGCGCGGGGAGTTGGTCGAATCGGAAGATCTGCCGCAGCGCCTGCCGTTGATCGACGACTACGAAGGCTACGACCCCGCATCTGTTGAAACCTCGCTCTATCAGCGGGTGTTGCGGCCCGTCCATGGTGTTTCGGGCAGCCCGCAGGCTTGGGTATACGTCATGCCGCCCGAACGGGTCTCAGAGCAGGTGGGTGCGGTCCGGGTGTCGTCCGGGGACTGGATCGCCTTTGTCGAGGGTTGCTGAAACGCGGCCCGCCGCCCCTCGTACCCGAGCCATGAAGGCCCTGCACGTCGCATCCGGAACCGCCTTGACCGTGACCATGGCCGCGGCTTTCGGGGTGGTGGCCGGCTCCTTGTGGCGGGTCGCGAGCGGGCCGGCAGCGCCGACAGCCGGACAGCCGGCGCCTGCCTTTCGGGCCGAGCGCCTGTCCGGGGGGTGGCTCGCCCTGGCGGACCTGCGGGGCCAGGTGGTCCTGCTGGACTTTTGGGCCACGTGGTGTCCGCCCTGCGTGGCGTCGATTCCCCACCTGCAGCATCTGCACGAGACGTATTCCGGGGACGGGTTGGCCGTGGTCGGCGTGAACCAAGAGCCGAACGCCCGGGAGCCAGTGAGGCAGTTTCTGCGCCGGCGGGGCCTCAGTTTTCCCAACGTGGCCGACGCCGGGCGAGGCGTCGCCCGGCGATACGGGGTTTACACGTACCCGACGACCGTGTTGGTCGACCGCCACGGACGGATCGCCCGCCGTTACCGCGGCACCGTTTCGGCAGCCCGGCTCGAACGGGATGTGCGGGACCTTCTGGCCGAACCCGGGCCGACGGCAGCGGCCGGCGTCGGCCCGGACGAACAGGCCAGGGGGGTCGGTTCCGCCGACTTTGCTCCGTGACCCCGTCCCCGGTGGCTCGCCGGGGCTCAAAGCGGCGGGGACGCCTCGCCGTTCTGCAGAGCAGAGATTGGCCCCTTTCTGCCGGCCGCGCCGGCGGGTGCGGCTTCAACGGGAATCGGCTCCGGTCTACCCTCGCGGCATGACCGGGCTCGAGGGCCTGCTGGACACCGGGTCCTTTTCGCTGGCCGAAGCGGCGGACCGTTTGCCGGTCGACCGGTACGGGCTGGATCGGCGCAGCATGGACCCGGTCCGCTGGGGCGCGGTCTGGCCCCAGCTCGTGGGCGCCTTGCCCGGGACGGCCCTGCCGACGCGATGGGTCCTCCGGGAATGCGGCCCCGACGGCCCGACACCGTGGACGGTCTCGAGCCCCGATGGGGCGGCCGAGCGGGTCCGCGCCTGGGCCTGGGGCTGGATCTGGAGCCGCGCTGTCCGAGAGCGGAGTTCGGAGCTCGGGGGGTCGGCTCCGTGGGACCTTCAGACATCGGCTGCGGTCCTCGACCTGCCTCCGGACGAGCTGCGGGCCCTCCGCCACGGGGCGCCAGACGTGTTCGAAGGCTTGGTCCGCCTGGCCCGGGTCGATCAGCCTCCCTGGATCCACGTGGCACCCGCGCTTCGACCGGGTCACGCCCGGGCGAGTGCCGAGGCCACGGCGGTGCAGATGCTCGACCGCCTGCCCGACAGCGGGTTCTCGATCGTCGCCACCGATCGGACGGAGGCCCTGGAGCTGTTCGGACCGGTGGCCCGGGACCTGGCCTCTCCCCTGGCCACCTGGGGGGTTCGGGAGGCGGAGCGCTGGCCCGAGCTGGCGGCTGCACTCCGGGACGACCCGAAGGACCCGGACCTCTTGGCGTGGCTGGCAGACCGGGCCGTGAACGGCGAACCGGACTTGGAGGCGGAGCGAGCGAGCCAAGAGTCGGGTCTGAGCCGGGTTCGCTGGTCGGCGGGCGGGGGCTGGACCGGCTGGTTCCGGGCATCCCGGCTGGCGGCTCCGGACCCGCGGGTCGCCCTGCGGGTTCGGGCGATTCGGGAGCCGGTGGTCCTCGTGGCTGGCCCGGTCGGGGTGCCCTGGCTGACCTGGCTGCAGACCCTGCTGGAGAGCGGCCGGGTGCGGGGGCTCGCGGTGTGCGTGGGCACGGGCCTGAACGCCGAGCTCCCCGTGGTTCCAGACGTGGTGGTCGGGCCCTGGGACGCGGTCCCGGTCGACGGGGAGCGACTGGCGGCCGTGCCGGGCGCCGCGGTTCACCGGGCCGGAGCTGTCGGGGTTAACGATGGAGGGATGATCCCTTGGCCCGTGTTGGACGCCGTGCGCCTGGCCACCCGGGCTCGGGTGTTGGGGGGGTTGCCCGGCCTGCTGGGGGTGGCCTTCGGTCCCCGTGGCCCGGGCCTGGACCCACTGCGGCTCGGACTGGCGGCGGTTCGTTTGGGCGTGGCCGCCCTCAGCCCCTCGGCCAGCCCCGGGCGCGGCGGGACCAGACCCCGGCCTTCGGGTCGGTTCCGGGCTTGACCGGTCCGGATTTGGCCGGCCGGGATTAAAACGGGCCGCTCGAACCTTCTCGAAACGACCAAGCGACGGAGCGGGTCGAGAATAATCCGCACAGATGGAGGGTTCTCATTCCAGAATCTCCCCTATCGCTGGGGAAGAATAAGGGATAATAAGAATGACCGAGGGCAGTCCGATGATGAGTAACCAAGGCAACACGGCACCGATGACGCCGCCGGTGAGCGAAGCTCCCCAAGAACTGGTGATGGTCTTCGCCGACCAGGTGCCTCCCCAGCTGGAGCACTGGCTGCGGAAGCGATCGATGCGGCTTCAAATGAACGAGGCGTCGGCGATCCGGCCGGACGACATCCGCGCGTCGGGTGCGCGCTACGTCATCCTGGACGCCGAAGCCCTGCCGGCCGGGCAGGACCCGGTGGAGCTGGTTCGAAACCTCCGGCAGTCGATCCCCGAGCTGCGGATCACCGTGTCGACGGCCCGCGGAGACGACGCCTACGTCCGCAACCTGACGGAGGCGGGCGCCCAGGGCGTGGTGGTCAAGCAGCCCTACGTGGCGGACCTGGTGTTCGCCTTGCAGGCCGAGGCCGAAGGCCGGTCCTTCGTGTCGGGCCGGGCCACGGAACGGGAGCGGGCTGCCGTGCAGATCACGGCTCGGGAGCGAGAGGTCCTGGAGCTGATGGCCAACGGGCACAGCAACCAGGCCATCGGCGAGCGGCTGTCGATCAGCGTGAAGACGGTGGAGGCACACCGCGCGCGCCTGTTCAAGAAGCTGGGGGCGTCGAACGTGGCCGACGCCGTGTTGCTGGCGATCCGCACCGGCCTCGTCATGCCCTGACGGCCCGGTCCGCGCGGCCCAGGCCGCGCGGCGGGCATCAGGCGGACTGGATGCGTTTGACCGAACGGTTGGGTATCCAGACGCAGTCCACCGCCCCGCGTCGCGGTGAGGGGATCAGCATGAAGGCGGTGCCGTCCTTTCGATAGTCCCGGGTCTTTCCGCGGAGCTCCTTTTCGTTCTGCAGCAACACGGCCACGGGACGCCCTTCGTCCGGCGGCGGCTTGCGCAGGTTTGTGAGGAACACGGCCAGGACCTGGGGCGTCGGCACCGAAACCGGGCCCTTCGGGCCGTGGACTTGCACCGCGCCCTCCAAGGGTTTGAACCGACGGATCTCCCCGCGGACGCTGCCGCCGTTCACCAGATGCACGATCGCCTGGGGACTCGGACCGGTGGACCCGGTGCCTTTCGAGCCGGTGGACCCTGTGCCTTTCGAGCCGGCCCCGGGTCGGCTCGGGCCGGTTCCAGCCTCGTCGTCGCCGCTGTCGGGCGGCCCAAAGATGTCTGCGGACAGAAGCCACCGGGCGTCGCCTTCAGCCGGCAACTCCTGGCCCTCGGCGTCGACCAGACGGGTGGCGGGGAGGGCACTGGGAGCCAGTTCTCCGAGGTCGCCGTAGTAATCGCCCAAGAACGGCCGTTCCGAGGGCGGGGTGTACGAAGAAGTCGGCACCTTCACCGGCTCTCCGGGCCCCTCCGGCAGGGCGGGCTCGGCGTGGGCCGGCCGTTTGGGGGCCGCGGCATCCGCCGAACTCGCCGCTCGGCCGACCCCCGCCGAAGGGGACGGGGGCGCGGCGCCGTCGCGGGCGAGGTCGGGCACCGGGGCGGGCAGGTCCGTGCTGGATTGCCGCTGTTGGCGCAGGCCGATGCCCTCGACCTGCTCGGCCAACGCCGCCGTGAGCCGGTCGATGTCTGCACTTTCCCGATCGGTCAGGGCCCGCTGGCGGCGGAGCCAGGCCAGGCGCACCAACCGCTCGACCTGATCGACGACTTCAGTCACCTTCGCCCCGCATCGGCCCCAGGGTCAGGCGCTGCAGGTAGTCCCGACCGCCCATGCGCCGCCAAAAACGCAGCGCGTCTTCGTTTTGCTGCGCCACGTAGACCTCGATGGTGTCGGCACCGTACTTCCACAGCCAAGCCATGGCGGCCTCGACCAGGCTCCGGCCCACGCCGTGACCCCGCCAGGCCGCGGTCACGCAGAGGTCGTTGATGTATCCGATCCACCGGGCTGCGTAGACCGGGCTGTTCGGGAGGACGCACGCGACCACGAAGCCGACGGGGCCCTCGGGTCCCTCCGCCACCCACACCCGGTAATCCTCCCGCGAGCGAGCCAGGTCCAAGTAGGCCAAAAAGCGCTCGGCCGAGCGCTCGGCCAACGCGAACCGCGGATTCAGGTCCCGATGCAGGCGCATCAGCTCTTGCCACAGCTTCAGCAGCGACGCGGCGTCGTCGATGCCGGCTTCTCGCACTGAGATCGACTCGCTCGGCACGCCCACTCCCAAACTCCGTTGGGTACCACGGGCTGCCCGACAAAGCGAAGCACGGCCCGGGGGCCTTCCATTCCCCCTATCCGTCTCGCGCCAGGGGTGCCAAGTTGCAGGTCCATGCCGGACACCACCCTCACCCTCCATCAGGCGGCGGACGAAGCGGCCCGGCAGGGCGACTACTGGACCGCGCTGCGCCACGCCGCCGACATCTTGACCGCCGAGCCACACGACCACCGGGCCCGTCTCAAACTCGCCCTGTCGCTGGCGGCTCTCGGCCAACCGGAGGCGGCGACCCGGACATTGGTGGTGGGAGCCCGCGACCTGGTTCGGCGGGGCTTTTTGTTGAGTGCCCTCGGATTGGCCCGCGACGCCCTCGAGATCTCGGCGGGGGCCCCGGAGGTGCTGCAGGTGCTCGACACGCTCCACGCCAGCGGTTCCGGCTCGCCGGTTGCCGAAAAGCCCCGGATGCCACCGCCGGTGCCGCCGCCGATCGACGCGGTAGAGCGACCCCACCGCGACGTGGGGCGCGACGATCTGATCCGGATGGCGGTCGAGCTCGGAACGACCGACCCTCCTGCTGCGCCCGCCCAGGACGTCCGACCGTTGCCGTTGTTTCAAGAGATCTCGCGAGAGGCTTTCCTGGAATTGGTACCCCAGCTTCGTTTCGCCAAACTTCCTGCCGGCGAGGTCGTGATCCGCGAAGGTGAGGTGGGCGAAGGATTGTTCGCCGTAATCCGGGGTGAGGTCGAGGTGGAAAAGGACGGGCGGGTCTTGGCACAGCTCGGCGCTGGCTCGTTCTTCGGAGAGTTGTCTCTGTTCATCCAAAAGCCCCGGATCGCCACGGTCAGGACGCGCATGCCCACCGAGCTGTTCGAGATCCGCAAAGATCACGTCGAAGCCCTGGCCGAGCGCTTTGCGGACTTTGGGCGGGGATTGGCGGACTTCGCCCGGCGTCGGCTGTTGGCCAATGTCGTGGCCACGTCGCCGATCTTCGAGCCCCTCGACCTGGAGCAGCGGCGCAGGTTGCTCGAGGCTTTCCGGGCGGTGCCGGTCGACGCTGGGGGCACGGTGATCGAAGAAGGACAGTCGCCGGAAGGCCTATACGTGGTCCTCGAAGGCCAATTCGAAGTGACCAAGTCCGATGACGGAGAGCGGGTGATGGTGGCCTACCTTCGACCGGGTGAAGTTTTCGGAGAGATCGGGCTGCTGCGCGATCAAGAGGCGACCGCCTCGGTGACTGCCTCTGAGCGCTCGCTCGCCCTGTTCCTCCCTCGAAAGGATTTCGACGCCGCCGTCGAAGAGAACCCGCAAGCGCGGGCGTATCTGGACCAACTGTCCCGCCAGCGTCTGGAGGATCTTTCGAAGGCGGAAACCGACGAAGTTTTGGACGCCGACGATCTCATCCTTCTTTGAGGGCGACGCCCTTCGACTCCAGCAGGGCTTCGAATCCGGCTTCGTCCAGGATCTCGACCCCGAGCTTTCGGGCTTTTTGGGCTTTGGAAGAGGTGGAGTTGGGATCCGACAGAACCAGGTACGAAAGGCCCTTGGTCACACCCGACGCCACGGTGCCGCCGTGGTCTTCGACCCAACGCGCCAGGGTCTTGCGCGGGCGGCTGTGGGCGCCGCTGAAGCAAAAACTCAACCCGTGCAAGGGTCCGCCGTGCTCCGGCCGCACCGGGCGGACGCCGACTTCGGCCAGTCGTTCGATCTCGGCTTTGCGCTGGGACAGACCGGTCGAGATCTTGTCGGCTTTTATCGCGCCCAGCCCCTCGACTTCGGCCAGTTGCTCGGGGGTGGCTTCGTAGAGGCTGTCGAGGGTATCGAAGCCCGCTTGCATCAAAAGCTTGCCGGTCTCTTTCGAGACGGCGGGAATGCCGAGGGCGGCGATGAAGGTGGGGAAGGGAATGTCTTTTTTCGCGTGCAGGGGATTCAGCAGCTTCCTTGCGCTCACCTCTCCGAAACCGGGGAGGGCGGTCAGGTCTTTGGTGCTCAAGCGGTAGAGATCCGCGGGCTCCCGAACCAAGCCCCGTTCGTGAAGGGCTTCGAGGGTCTTTTCGCCCCATTCGAGCAGCCCCAGCTGCTTGACCCAGGTCTTCAGCCGGCCGCGTACCCGGGCAGGGCAGTCTCGGTTCGGGCACACCAAATACTCCCCGTCACGCTCCAGCTCCGTCTCACATACACCGCACCGAGCCGGGGCGGACTCGGTTTGGCCCCCGTCGACGACAACCTTTTCAACGTACGGGATGACGTCGTTGCGTCGCGACACCAGGGCTTGGTCCCCGGGTCCGATCTGAAGCGACTGCACTCGCGCGAGGTTGTGCAGGCTGGCTTGTCGGACCTCTGCGCCCGCGAGAAACACCGGGGGATCGATTCGAGCGATCGGTGTGACGCGACCTGAGTCTCCGGTGCTCCACTCGATCGATTGAACGCCGCTTACCTGCATTTCGTTCCCGAACTTGTAGGCAACCGCGGCGCGCGGACGGTTGTTCAGTTCTCCGAGCAATGCGAAGGCTCGAAGGGATGCGACCCTCACGACCAAACCGTCGATCTCGTAGTCCAACTGCCCGCGGGTGCGGTCCTGGTATTCCGCGTGGAGCCGCTCCACGCCCGCCAGATCCAGGAACTCGCAGCGAGGTGTGTCGAAGCCTTGCTCCCGCAACCACTCGAAGCGATGCCGCTCGTGGTCGAGCTCTTCGATTCCTTCGACGTCGAAGAAGAGCACCGTCAGCAGCGCGCAGCCCGGCAGGTGCTTCAGGTCCTTGGTGCGAGCCACGCCGGCAGCGGTGTTGCGCAGGCTCTTGAGTCTTTCGAACTTTGGATCGACCTCGCGCTTGAATGCACTGAATTCTTCAGCGTCGGACTTTCGCAGAATGATCTCACCCCGCACCGAGACCCGCCCGGAGTGCTCGATCTTTTCTCGGACGCCTTTCATGCGAAGGGCGTTCGGGGTGATTCGCTCGCCGATTACCCCGTCTCCTCGAGTGATGGCTGTCTCGAAGCGACCGTGGTCGTAGACCAGCTCGATCGAAATCCCATCGAGTTTTTCGATCACCGCCAGATCGGACGATACCGGTTCCAGTTCCATACCTTGGGCGAGCTGGTCGCATCGCTCCGCCCATTGGTGGAGCTCTTCGGGCGTGTTCACCTTGTTCAAGCTCCCCATCGGGATTTCGTGGGAAGCCTTCGGCCACTCCAGTCCGCGGGCCGGAACGATGCGGTCGAACACAGGATGGTCGGGGCGCGTCTCCACGAGTGCCAGATATCGGGCCTTGTAAGACGACCACGAGGGACCCCGCTGCTCGTAGAATGCGTCGCTGTCCGCTTGGAGGCTCGCTGCCAGGTCCTCGGCGTCTCGGGTCCGCTCGGCTTGGAGCTCGGACCTGGGCACCGACCCGTCTCGGGGCTCGGATTCCGGCGTTGCCCCCACCTCCGCCAGCACCGGATGGTTCGGGGCCAGGGCTCGCAGTCGGTCCTCGAGCGCGTCGAATTCTTCATCTTCGATGTCGGGCTCGCCTCGGTAATAGGCGGCTCGATGGGCCCGGATCTGCGCGGCCAGGGCTTCGACGGGGTCGGTCTTCACCACGGCGGGCCACACTAGAGCGTCCAGTTCGCCCGGCCCAGCCCTTTCGTCGGGGGTTGGATTTGACCGGAAATCGGCTGCGGTGGAAGGTCCCGGGCGATGACGCGGAGCTTCCGATTCGTGCAGGTCAAGCCTTCCCTTCCAGGGCCGCTGGAAGGGTTGGAGACGCTGGCCTACAATCTTCTGTGGGACTGGGAGCCGGAGATCCGAAGCTTGTTCGTTCGGATCGATCCCGAGCTCTGGGAACGGGTCTCGGGCAACCCGGTGGCGCTCTTGGGGAGCGTGGATCAAAAGCGCCTCGAGCAGCTGTCCAGCGATGTGGGCTTTTTGAGCCACCTCGGGCGGGCACGAGACCTGTTCGACCGCTACATGCTCAATCCGCGTTGGTACCAGACCGAGCACGTGGAGCATTCGAGCATCAAGATCGGTTACTTCTCCGCCGAGTTCGGGCTGACCGCTTGCCTGCCGATCTACTCCGGCGGCCTCGGCGTTTTGGCGGGGGACCACCTGAAGAGCGCGAGCGACCTGGGTCTTCCGCTGTTCGGCGTGGGGCTTTTGTACCAAGAGGGATACTTCCGCCAATATCTCAACGCCGACGGATGGCAGATGGAGCGGTACCCGCCGAACGACTTCTACAACATGCCGATCCGAAAGCAGACCAATGCGGACGGCTCGGAAGTTCGGGTGGAAGTCGAATTTCCGGGGCGACAGGTGCATGCTCGGGTCTGGCGGGTCGACGTGGGCCGCGTACCCTTGTTCCTGTTGGACACCAACGTTTCGGAGAACTCCGAAGCGGACCGCGGCATCACCCGGTCCCTGTACGGCGGCGGGGTGGAGCTGCGGATTCAGCAGCTGATGGTCCTCGGCATCGGCGGCTTCCGCGCCTTGGTACAGATGGGGCTCGAGCCCACCGTCTGCCACATGAACGAAGGGCACGCAGGCTTTTTGGGCGTGGAACGGGCGCGCTTCGTCATGGAAAGCCGTGGGTTTCCTTACGAGCTCGCCCAGGACGTGGCCGAGGACGGCAACATCTTCACCACCCACACGCCGGTGCCGGCGGGCTTCGACGTCTTCGGTCGGGATCTCGTCGAGCGCTACCTGGGCGACTACGCCGCGAAGGTCGGCCTGTCGATGGACGACTTCATGGCGCTCGGACGCAAGGACCGCAACGATCACCAGGAGCCGTTCAACATGGCGATCTTGGCCATTCGTCACGCCGTGCGCAGGAACGGTGTGAGCGAGCTGCATGGCCGGGTCTCGAGGAAGATGGCCCAAGACCGCGGCGCGTGGCGAAAGTGGCCCCGGGACGAGGTCCCGATCGACCACGTCACCAATGGAGTGCACCAGGCCAGTGTGGTTGCCCCGGCCATCGCGCGCCTGTTCGACCGCTACCTTCCTCCGGACTGGAGGGATCGGGTGGCGGACCCGGCCGTATGGGAGTCGGTCGAAAACATCCCGGACGAGGAGCTTTGGCGGATCCACTGCGAGCTTCGAATGCAGCTGATCTCCTTCGTTCGAAAGCGCATCGTCAATCAGGCCACGAGCCTCGGCAGCAGCATGCACGCCGACGGCGGAGTCGATGCGCTCAACCCGGACGCCTTGACGGTCGGCTTCGCGCGACGCTTTGCTACCTACAAGCGGGCCACCCTCTTGTTGTCCGACCCGGACCGATTGTTGCGGCTGATCTCCGCATCGGAGCGGCCGATCCAGTTCATCTTCTCAGGCAAGGCGCACCCAGCGGACCACCCGGCCAAGGAATACATCCAAAAGATTGCCAATACGGTCAAAGACCGGCGCTTCGGAAACTCGATCGTATTCATCGAAGACTACGACATCGACATCGCCCGTCGAATGGTGCAGGGCGTCGATCTGTGGCTCAACAATCCGCAGCGTCCCCGGGAAGCCAGTGGGACCAGCGGCATGAAGCTGATCCCCAACGGAGGCCTGAACTGCTCCATCCTGGACGGCTGGTGGGCCGAAGGTTACGACCCGCAATGGGGCTGGGCCATCGGCAACGGAGAGCCCCACACCCCCGACCGAGATTCGATCGAGGCGAGCGCGCTGTACGACGTGTTCGAAAGCCAGGTTGTCCCGACCTTCTACGACCGTGATGCCCGGCAGCTTCCCCGCCGTTGGATCCGGATGATGAAGGCGCAGATGAAGGCCCTGGCCGGGCGCTTCAACACCGATCGGATGGTGCAGGAATATGCCAATCGCTTCTATCTGCCGGCTGCCCGCCACTATCTGGGACTCAGCCAATGCGAGCGGTCGGAGACCGAAGAGATCGCTGGGTGGAAGAAGAAGGTGCGCCACCTGTGGCACGACATCCGCATCGAGGACGTTCGGGCCGAGTCCGAGGTACTCCGGGTCGGAGACCGCCTGGAGGTGACGGCCCGGGTGCACCTGAACGGGCTCTGTCCGTCGGAGGTTCGAGTGCAAGTCTACCACGGCCAGGTCGACGCCCGAGACGAGGTCCGGCACGCCCTCACCGAGACCATGTCGCACCAGGGGGAGCAGGACGGTCTGCAGCTGTACCGGGCTCGGGTTCCCTGCGAAGGGACCGGGCGGCACGGCTTCACGGTGCGCGTGATTCCGCACCACCCGAAGGTGGTGGTGCCCAACGAGCTCACCCAGATCCGGTGGGCACCCTGAACCAACGGCGGCCGAGGCGGGCCCGGTGACCGGTGCGATGCCTCGACGGGCAGAGATTGCCGGGTAAACGCTTAAGACGCTGGGAAGAGCAGTTTTTCGGGACCCATTCGACTTTTCAGGCTGGGGTCCGGGACACTATCTTTCGAGGGCCCAGTGCTGCTCGTCCTATCCGTACTGCTCGTCCTCGTCGCTTCGTTCTTCTGCTCGCTCTCGGAAGCTTCGCTGCTCAGCAGCAGCCGCGTCCGAATGCACCAGTTGGCCGATCGCAAACCGGCGGCCAAAATCATCGAGGATCTGAAGGACAAGCTGGATCGGCCCATCGCCGCCATCCTGATCTTGAATACGTTGGCGAACACCGGCGGTGCCGCCGTGGCCGGACGGGAGTTCGAGCGAACGTTTGGCGGGGGCGGGATCGCGCTCTTCACAGCTGGGTTGACCTTGGCGGTCTTGGTGTTCGCGGAGCTATTGCCGAAGACTCTCGGCGTTCGCTACTCGACTCGAGCCATCCTGCTGCTGGCACGTCCGCTGCAAGCGCTCACGGCGGTGATGGCGCCGTTCACATGGGTGGTGGGGGCGATGACGCGATTCGTAGGCGGTCAATCTGGCCCGACCAGCTTCAGTGCCCTCGACGACCTCAGGGCCATGGTGCGGCTCGCAGTTTCTTCCAAAGCGATCGGCCGAGAAGAACAATCGATCATCGAAGCGGCGGCGCAGCTGCCCCGGCTGCGCGTGCACCAGATCATGATCCACGCTCCAGATGTCATTTGGCTGAGTCTGTCGGATGACGACGAGACCCTCCTTCGAAAAGCGCGACAGGCACTGCACTCGCGCCTGCTGCTGTGCCGAAGCTCTTTGGACGATGTCATCGGCGTCGTGAACATGAAGGAGGTCTTGTGGCGCCTGGTCCGTGAAGAGGTGGAACAGACCGAAGGCGGTCTCAAAAGGGTGTTGGGGGAGTCGGTGCGGGAGCCGCTGTTCGTTCAGCAGGACCTGGACGCGTCTCGTTTGCTTCAAAGCTTCTCGCAGGAGCACGAGCACTTGGCCATCGTCCGGGACAAGTCGAAGCGGGTCGTTGGGATCGTGACCCTGGAAGACGTGGTCGAAGAACTGATCGGTGAGGTCGACGACGAGTACGACTCGAGCCCTGTGAAGGTCGAGGCATTGGGGCCCGGCCTCTACAACTTCGGCGGCGGAACCCTGTGGACGGACGTAGCCCCGGTGCTCCGCATTCCCGACTCGGAGGTCTTGGTCGAAGATCGGGACCTGGACGGCCGCTACGACATGAACGACCTGGCGGCGGACCGGTTGCCTGGCAAGCTTCGAACCGGGGCTAGCTTCACTGTAGGGCGCTGGCGATTCAAGGTGACCCGCATGCGGCGTGGAAAGGTACTTTATCTCGAAGCGAGGATGCTCGGGCAATCGAACCGACCGGCGGAGCCGACGACGGAGCTTCCCCCCTCTTCGCTCACGGCCTGAACGACCGATGCGCTGGCGCAAAGCTGCTTTCAAGGGAAAGACCGTCTGGGCCGAGGTGGACGACAGCGGAGAGCTGCGAATCCAAGAGGGTCGGGTTGCGGTCCGGTACAGTCCGGCCAAAGGCGCCAAGATCTATCGGGCCGGAGCTCTTCGAGTTGCGGTGCTGGCGGAGTCGTCTGCCACCGAGCTGCCCCCGGGTACCGACGCGGATGGGCCGTCGACGTCGGCCCTCGCGGGGTCGGGGAGTGGCCCCGTGCGCGGAGGGCGGTCCGGCGGTGGGGCCCGTGCCGCCCGGGCGGCGTCGGAGCTCCTGGACGCCCTGCCGGACAACGGCATCCGAGCGTTCACCGACGGCGCGTGCCGGGGCAATCCGGGTCCGGCCGGTGCCGGAGTCTACATCGAGTTTCCCGACGGCAGAAAGATGGAGCTCGCCCGCTCCTTGGGCCGCGGGACCAACAACATCGCGGAACTGACCGCCATCGAGCTGGCCCTGCAGCAGATCGAACGGGAGCAGCCGGATGGCCCGGTGGCTTTGCTCACCGATTCTTCCTACGCGATCGGGGTGCTTTCGAGGGGCTGGAAAGCCAAAGCCAATCCGGAACTGGTGGCGCGGATACGAAAACGCCTCCGGGAGGTGCCGGGCGTGCAGCTGCACTGGGTCGCGGGGCATGTGGGCACCGAAGGAAACGAGAAAGCCGACCGTTTGGCGAACGCGGCAGTAGACGGTCTCAGCTTCGAGCAGTGGGTCGACTGACCGTCGCGTTCAGTGGCCCGTGGAGGTTTCGGAGTACTCGTCGAACAGATCGAAGGGCGTGGGTATGTCCACCGAAGCGTGTGAGGCAGGCACGGGCGCGAGATCGACGGTCTCGGGGCC
>DAPKRQ010000323.1:0-25741 GCA_031800475.1 Myxococcales bacterium LLY-WYZ-16_1 | reverse complement strand
CAACCGGCCCTGGACGGTGGGTTTCGGTGCCGATTTCGGGAGTCTTTCCGGTGGTTTGCCCGGGGAGGGACTTGAACCCACACATCTTTCGATAACGGATTTTGAATCCGCCGCGTCTACCATTCCGCCACCCGGGCGCGGGACGCGAGAACGTGCCGAGGGGCCCGGGGTGGGTCAAGGCGAAAGTGGTCCAGGGCGGGTCTGCAGCCCCGTGCGGGCTCCTTTTCGGCCGGTCAGTCTCCAAGGTCGGAAGTGGTGCGTTCCCCGGTGGGTTCGGCTAGGCTCCGCGCCCGTGACGGCGGGCATGACCTGGGTCGGGACGGCGGAGCTCGCCGCCCGGGTGTGTTGCGCCCTGGTGGTGGTGGGCTGCGCCCACGGGGGCTCCCGGGCGCCGGAGTCGGAGGCCGCCCCAAACCCCCTGCGGGTCCCCGTGGACGGCTACGACTTTCGGGCCAATCCCAAGCTCCTGCAGCGGATCCGGTCGGATCCCCACGGCTACTTTCGCTTCATCAACCGGACCTTCAGCCAAGCGGTCTGCGATCGCTTCGACGACTTGGTGCGGGTTCTTCCCTCGGTCAACCTGCACGGCGACGCCCATCTGGAACAGTACGCCGTGACCCGCGAATCCCGGGGCCTCACCGACTTCGACGATTCGACCACCGGGCCGGCCGTCATTGACCTGATGCGCTTGGGGGTGTCGATCGCCCTGGCCGCCGAGATGGAAGGTTGGGGGGCTTACAGCGACCGATTCTTCGACCGGTTCCTGGACGGCTACCGGGCGAGCCTCGAAGATCCGCAATTCGAAGCGCCGGTACCGACCCTGGTGGCTTCGCTCCGAAAGAACTTCGAGGAGGACCCTCGGGACTTTTTCGACTGGGTCGATTCCGTCATCGTTCCGGTGGACGTCGAAAGAATGGCGGAGCTTCAAGATGCGCTCGAGCCCTACATCGCCCGCATGGTGGCGCTCGACGACAACGAAGCCAATGACCCCGCCTATTTTCGGATCGAGAAGGCAGGGCTTCTCAACCTGGGCATCGGGAGCGCCCTGGACGAAAAGTATTTGCTCCAGGTGCGTGGACCGACGGATGCGCCGTCCGACGACGTGGTGCTGGAGCTCAAAGAGGTCCGGGACCTGCGGGGTGTCACCTGTCTGGAGGGTACGCAGAAGATCGATCCGTTCAGAATCCTGGTCGGCCAGTCGCGCATCGCGTACACACCCTATCGGTTCATCGGGTACATCCGACACCAGGGCCGCACGTTTTGGATTCACAGCTGGGTCATGAATTACCGCGAGCTCGACTTGCCCGAAATGGTCAGACGGCCAGAGCTTCTCGAAGAGATTCTATTCGACATCGGGGTGCAGCTGGGACGCGGGCATCCATACCAGATCGCAGCGCCTCTCGACGCAGAGCTGAGACGAGAGCTTCGATCCTTCGTCGATGGAAACCACGACCGGCTGCACTACGAGATCAACGAAATGACTGCTCAGCTGCGGAAAGCCTGGACCACGTTCGTCGAACAGAGCCGGGAACTCGCAGAAAGCACGCGCCAAGAGGAGATGAACAGGTGAGCAAGCGCTACATGATCGTGGCCAAGAACCGCGAGGGTTTGGTGGAGTTCAGCGACGATGCCGCCCGCAGTGCCCTGAAGTTCGCCGAGGAAAAGCGGGAGGCCCCACCGGGTCAGATCGGCTCGGCGTTGTGGGAAGCGATGAAGGACGCGGGCATGAACCCGCTGACCCAAAACCACTTCATGATCCACGAAGACGACCGGGACGGCACCCTCGTGGCCGTCTTGATGGCGGTGATGGAGGGGGCCCGCGTCGTGTGGCTCGTCTTGTACCGGGTAGACCGGGACGCCAGCTGCTTCAAGCCCTTGGGAAGCCGCCAGCGCATCGGGGACGCCCTGAACCTGGCATTCGGACAGCTCGTGGAGGAGATCAAGCTCCCCCACAAGCCTTGAGCGGGCCGTTCAGGCGGTCTTCTTTTCGGTCGCGGCCTTCGGGGCACTCGGCTCGTAGCCCAAGTTGGGGGACAGCCACTTCTCCATGAAGCGAAGCTCAACGCCCTTACGTTGGGCATAGTCCCGTACCTGGTCCTCTTGGACCTTACCCACGCCGAAGTACTGCGATTCGGGATGGCTGAAGTACAGGCCGCTCACCGACGCAGCCGGCATCATGGCAAAGCTTTCGGTCAGCCGAATGCCTGCCCGCGAGGTCACGTCGAGCAGTTCGAACAGTTTCCCCTTTTCGGTGTGGTCCGGACAAGCCGGATAACCGGGCGCTGGCCGAATGCCCTGGTATCGCTCCTTGATGAGCTCCGCATTCTCGAAGGACTCGTCGGGCGCGTAACCCCAAAGCTCCGTGCGCACCCGCTGGTGCATGCGCTCGGCGAAGGACTCGGCCAGCCGGTCGGCCAGGGCCTTGACCATGATCGAGTTGTAGTCGTCGTGGTCCTTTTCGTACTTCTGCACCAGTTCCTCGATCTTGATGCCCGCGGTGACCGCGAACCCGCCGATCCAGTCGGGCACGCCGGAGGTCTTGGGCGCAACGAAGTCCGACAGGGCAAGATTCGGGCGTCCAGGAGCTTTTCGAGTCTGCTGCCGCAGGGTGCAAAAGCGCGTCAGGACTTCCGCCCGTGACTCATCCGAATAGACCTCGATGTCGTCGCCCACGCTATTCGCGGGGAACATGCCGACGACGGCACGAGCTTCGAGCTGGCCGCCGGAGACGATCTTCTCCAGCATCTTCTGAGCGTCAGCAAAGAGCTCCCTTGCCTGCTCGCCGACCACGTCGTCCTCGAGAATCGCGGGATAGCGCCCTGCGAGCTCCCAGGTCTGAAAGAACGGGCTCCAGTCGATCGTATTCGTGAGCTCCTCCAGGTCGTACTTTTCGAACACCTCGACCCCGTGCAATCGCGGTTCGGGCGGTCGATAGGCGCTCCAATCGACCGAAAGTCGGTTTTCGCGAGCCTCATCGATGCTCAACCGGTCGAGCTTTGGCTTTTTGCCTTGGTGCTGCGCGCGCACCTTCTCGTACTCGCCGGCGAGTTCCTTGACGTATTCGTCGCGCCGCTCGTCCGACAGCAGGTTGCTCATCACGCCGACGCTTCGGCTGGCATCGGTCACGTACACCGTGGGGGCGTGATACTTCGGCGCGATCTTCACCGCGGTGTGAACCCGCGACGTGGTGGCGCCACCGATCAAGAGCGGAATGTCGAAGCCTTCTCGCTCCATTTCCTCGGCGACGTTCACCATCTCGTCCAGGCTCGGAGTGATGAGCCCCGAAAGTCCGATGATATCGGCGTTTTCCTCACGGGCTCGCTTCAAAATGGTCTGCGCGGGCACCATGACGCCCAAGTCGACGACATCGTAGTTGTTGCAGCGGAGAACCACCGCAACGATGTTCTTTCCGATGTCGTGGACGTCTCCCTTCACCGTGGCGATGATCATCTTGCCCTTGGCCTGAGACACGCCCGAGGCCTCCTTCTCGGCCTCGATGTAGGGGATGAGGTAGGCCACCGCTTTCTTCATGACCCGGGCCGACTTCACGACCTGAGGAAGGAACATCTTTCCAGCCCCGAAAAGGTCACCGACCACGTTCATGCCGGCCATCAACGGTCCTTCGATGACCTGAATAGGCCGGTCCACTGCTTGGCGACACTCCTCCACGTCTTCTTCGACGTAGTCGGCGATGCCCTTCACGAGGGCGTGGGTCAAACGCTCTTGGACGGGTTTGCTCCGCCATTCCAGGTCTTCTTTTCTTTCGGACTTCGTCGCCTTGACGGTCTCCGCGAACTCCAAGAGCCGATCGGTGGCGTCGTCGCGGCGGTTCAGAAGGACATCTTCGACTCGCTCCAAAAGATCCTTCGGAATGTCCTCGTACACCGCTAGCTGCCCAGCGTTCACGATGCCCATGCTCATGCCGGCCTGGCCCGCATGATACAGGAATGCCGAGTGCATGGCTTCTCGGACTGGGTTGTTCCCTCGGAACGAGAACGAGATGTTCGAGACGCCGCCGCTGATCTTGGCGTGGGGCAGCTTCTCTCGAATGTCTCTACAAACTTCGATGAACTCGACCGCGTAGTTGTTGTGCTCTTCGATGCCCGTCGCGACGGCAAAGATGTTCGGGTCGAAGACGATGTCTTCGCGCGGAAAGCCGATGTCGACCAGCAGGTCGTAGGACCTCTTGCAGATTTCGAACTTGCGCTCTCGCGTGTCTGCCTGGCCCTGCTCGTCGAAGGCCATCACGATGACCGCGGCGCCGTATCGGCGGAGCAGCTTTGCCTGCTCCAGGAAGGGCTCTTCGCCTTCCTTCAAGGAGATCGAGTTCACGATCGGCTTGCCCTGCACGCACTTCAGACCGGCTTCGATCACCGTCCATTTCGAAGAGTCCACGACGACGGGCACCCGCGAGATGTCCGGCTCGGCCGCCACCAGATTCAAGAACGTGGTCATGGCCTCCTCGGAGTCCAGCATCCCTTCGTCCATGTTCACGTCGATCATTTGGGCGCCGTTTTCGACCTGCTCTCGGGCCACGTCGAGGGCTGTCTCGTAGTCGCCCTCTTTGATGAGGCGCTTGAACTTGGCCGAGCCGGTCACGTTGGTCCGCTCGCCGATGTTTGCGAACAGGTCGTCGTCACCCAGGTTGTAGGGCTCGAGCCCGCTGAGGCGCATCTTGGGCGCGATCTCGGGGATCTTGCGGGGAGTGCGCCCCTCCACCGTCTTGGCGATGGCCGCGATGTGCTGCGGTGTCGTGCCGCAGCAGCCGCCCACGATGTTCAAGAAGTCGTGCTCGGCGAAGTCCTCGATGAACTTGGCCATCTCTTCGGGGGACTGATCATACTCACCGAACTCGTTCGGCAGACCCGCATTTGGGTGAGCGCTCACCCGGCAGTCGGCGATCCGTGCCAGCTCCTGGAGGTACGGGCGTAGCTCTGCCGCGCCGAGGGCGCAGTTAAGGCCGATGGACAACGGATTGCAGTGCCGCAGCGAGTTGAAGAATGCTTCGGTGGTTTGACCCGAAAGGGTTCGGCCACTGGCGTCCGTGATCGTGCCCGATATCATGATCGGCAGCTGGTGGCCGGTCTCCTCGGCCAGGGCCTGGATCGCGAACAGGGCGGCTTTGGCGTTCAGGGTGTCGAAGACGGTCTCGACCAAAAGGAGGTCGGCGCCGCCATCGATCAGGCCCTGCGCGTTTTCTTTGTAGGCCTCGACCAGCTGGTCGAAGGTCACGTTGCGGTAGCCCGGGTTGTTCACGTCGGGCGAAATCGAAGCCGTTCGGTTGGTCGGTCCGAGGACGCCCGAAACGAAGCGAGGCTTCGAGGGGTTTTTGCGCGTGAACTCGTCTGCCACGGCCCGGGCGAGGGCAGCTCCCTCTTTGTTGATGTCGTAGGCCGCGGACTCGAGCGAGTAGTCCGCTTGGGCGATCCAGGTTGCGGAGAAGGTGTTCGTCTCCAGAATGTCGGATCCTGCCTCCAGGTATGCGCCGTGTACGGCCTTTACCACGTCGGGACGGGTGAGGTTCAGGATGTCGTGGTTGCCCTTCAGATCGGAGTCATGTTGGGCGAACCGCTCTCCCCGGAAGTCTTCTTCCTGCAGCTTGTACTGCTGGAGCATGGTCCCCATGGCCCCGTCCAAGACCAAGATGCGCTGGTCCAGGGCATCCATGAGGGCTCGATTGCGAGTCTTGAAATCCTTCACTTCACGTTCCTTTCGAGGTGTCAGCGCTTTCGCGCGTGCACCGTGATCACTTCAAAGTGTGGGGCCCTGCGCTCGCGGTGCGTCACCTGGCACAGGGTCGGTTCGACTCCAGCCTCTCGGACGAGTCGTTCGATCTCTTCCACCGAAAATCCGAGCTGGATGTGGTCGTAGGCCTTCACGTACTCGGCGAACGAGTGCGCTGCCAGGGTCTGGAGGAGCAGGTCGCCTCCGCGACGCAGCACCCGGCCGGCTTCGAGCACGGCTTTCTCCGGAGACTCCGCATGGGTGAGCACATGCATCAGCAGCACCTGGTCGAAGCTTTCGTCGCCGTGGGGGAGGGCGTGCAGATCGCCCTCTTCGAACTCGACGTTCGTCAATCGAGCGAGGCGCTCCCGGGCGGCGGCCAACACCCGCGGGTTTCGGTCGAGGCAGGTGACCGAACGGGCCCGAGGCGCGAGCAGCTCCGACAGGGACCCGTCGCCAGAGCCGATGTCCAGCACGTCGCCCAACTCCACCAGGCCGAGCAGCGCTCGGGCGATGCTCTGCCAGGTTCGGCCGGGCGAATAATGCCGTTCCATCCGGCCGGCCACGCTGTCGACCCAGGTGGCATCCTGGGTCCGGGCTGCGATCAGCTCGGCAGCTCGGTGTCGGTCGGACTCGAGCAGCGGGTCTTGAAGCTGACCCTGGACGCTGCTCCACAGGGC
This sequence comes from Myxococcales bacterium LLY-WYZ-16_1, assembly GCA_031800475.1. GTDB lineage: Bacteria > Myxococcota > Kuafuiibacteriia > Kuafuiibacteriales > Kuafuiibacteriaceae > Kuafuiihalomonas > Kuafuiihalomonas phototrophica. The sequence continues at coordinate 19,337 of DAPKRQ010000323.1, read as the reverse complement.
AGCGGCCTCGGAAACCTCCAGGTCCACCGCGGAGTACAGAGATCCCACCCCATTTTTGCGCACCCGGACCAACCCGGCTTCGCGCAGCTTGCCCAGGTGGGTCGAGATCCGAGACTGGGCCAATCCCAGCAACTCCGTGAGCTCCCCCACAGTCAGCTCGGCGTCCTGCAGCAGGGCCAGCAGGCGCAGACGGGTCCCGTCGGACAGAAGACGGCACAGCTCGTGGGTTCGGCGCAGGTCCATCGGTCGAATCCGCATATCCGGATGAGCGGATAGCGGGGCGCACTATGGAGGCTCGCCGCCCATCCGTCAACCGTGGACGCCGAATCCGGTCGCCGGACGGCTGCGACCCGCTGGGCGGGCTTCGCCAGCCACGTCGAACCGCGCCGGCCGGCCTGTGCCGGGCTCCCGGGGGCCGGGTGCCCCGGGGGACTGTGCGCTCGCGAGGCCCATGCGCTCCAGGGGGCTATGCGCTTCCGAGGCCTATGCGCTCCCGGGGTCTATGCGCTCCCGGGGTCTATGCGCTTCCGGGGTCTATGCGCTCCCGGGGTCTATGCGCTCCCGGGGTCTATGCGCTCCCCTCCCGGGGCCTGAGCGCTGAGACGACGGTGGTCGGACCCTGGACCGGGTTCGCGTCTGCGCCCGCGCGTGACGGACGGCGCAGGGCCGTGCGCCCACCGCACCCGGGTCGATCCCGTCGTCCAATGGGGTGCCGCCGCGGCCCTCCGATGCTACCGTGAAACAGAGCCATGAAGCAGATCCTCGACTCGATGCTGGACGCCGTCGGCCACACGCCGATGGTGCGACTTCGGACCGTCGGTGCGGAGCACGGCTGCGAGATCCTCGCGAAGTGTGAATTCCTGAATGCCGGCGGTTCGGTCAAAGACCGCATCGGGAAGCGCATGCTGCTCGAAGCAGAGCAGGCGGGCCGCATCAAGCCCGGCGACACGTTGATCGAGCCCACCAGCGGCAATACGGGGATCGGTTTGGCTTTGGCTGCGGCGGTCCGCGGGTACCGGATGCTCATCACGATGCCCGAGAAGATGAGCCGGGAGAAGCAGGTAGTGCTGGAGGCACTGGGTGCCGAGATCATCCGAACGCCCACCGAAGCGGCGTTCGATTCACCCGAAAGCCACATCAGCGTCGCGCGGCAGCTTCAGGAGACCATCCCGAACAGCCACATCCTCGATCAGTACAAAAACCCCGATAACCCGCAGGTCCACTTCGACGAGACTGCGGTTGAAATCCTCGAGCAGTGCGACGGAAAGCTCGATTACTTCGTGGCCGGTGCCGGCACCGGCGGGACGATCACGGGCGTGGGACGCCGCTTGAAGGAAGAAGTCCCCTCCGTGAAGATCGTTGGCGTCGATCCGGTCGGGTCGATCTTGGCGGGGCCCGCGCCGGTTCAAAATTACAAGGTCGAGGGCATCGGATACGACTTCGTGCCCGATGTGCTCGATCGCTCCATCGTCGACGAGTGGGTCAAGACCGAAGATCGAGAGTCGTTTCTGCTCGCGCGTCAGCTGATCCGGCGAGAGGGAATGCTGGTGGGTGGCAGCAGCGGCTCGGCCATGTACGGAGCGCTCCAGGTGGCTCGGCGAGAAGGTCCGGACAAGCGCATCGTGGTCCTACTGCCGGACTCGGTGCGCAACTACATGACCAAGTTCATGGACGACACCTGGATGAAGCAGTTCGGCTTTTCCGAACACCGCTGGGAGCAGGACACCGTGGGCGATCTCATGAGTCGCATGCCCGAGCGAGACGTGATCACGGCTTCGGCCACCGACAAGGTGGCCGACGCGATCAAGCGAATGAAGAACCACGGGATCAGTCAGCTGCCGGTGATCGAACCCACCCGACGGGTCCTCGGCATCGTCACCGAGTCCGATCTATTGAGTCGCCTGGTCGACGGACACGCCAGCATGACCTCCACCATCGCCGAAGTCATGTATCGCAAGTGCCGGACGGTCGAACGGCACCAGCCGGCAACCATGTTGCTCGACCGCTTCTCGCACGACGAGGTCGGGGTGGTGGTCGACGAAAATGGCCTGCTGGTTGGCCTTCTCACCAAGATGGACGTGGTGGAGCATCTGACCGGTCCGGGCTTGGCCGCTTCCTGAACGACAGCTCTCGACGACGGTCACCGAGGTGGCCCTCCCGGGGTGGCCCGGCCCATCGAGGTGCCCCGTCCACTGGGGTGGCCCGGCCCATCGAGGTGCCCCGTCCACTGTGGTGGCCCGGCCCATCGAGGTGCACCGTCCACTGGGGTGGCCCCGGCCAGTGAGCGTGTTGCCTCGCGCTGCCGGGCTTCGGCCGGCCGCGTTCGGTCCAGCGGGACCCGCAACTAGGGCGGGCTGGGCTTGCCGAGCAAGAACGACTTGGACGGGTCCACCAAGACCCTCCGTCGGAGCGCCTCGCGCCCGAGCAACATCCGAAAACCCATCATCCTCCGGTCGGTCAGGGTCAAAGAGATCGGCCACACCGCGTCACCCATCAGGAGATCGGCGCCGATCACCGGTCGCCGCTCGGTGCGCCCGTTCGAGCTGCGTACCTCCCGCCAGCCCTGCAAGCGGGCTTGCGCAGCACGCCCTCGGCCCGCACCCCGCCGGCTCGCTTTTCGAGGGGGCGGCACCACGAAGCGCACCCAGTCCACCCCGTCGTGCTCCTCCAAGTCCAGGTCCACGGCGTGCAAAGCCGAGGTTTTGGCGCCCGTGTCGACTTTGGCCTGAATGGGGCCCAGCCCCAGGGCTGGCAGTGCCACCCACTCTCGCCAGCCCACCCGGGCCAAAGGCCTGGGCTCGGTCACCCGCACCTCGGGCGGCCCGAAGACCGCGCTCGACCCGGCGCGTCGCCCAGCGTGGTGCTCGCCCGGGATGGGCCATTCTCGAACCCGCCCCGGCATGCTAGGCCTCGACCATGGCTGATGAACCGAAGTATGGATTCGACACACTCTCCGTTCACGGAGGCACCCAACCAGACACCGCCACCGGCGCCCGGCAGGTTCCCATCTACCAAACGACGTCGTTCGTCTTCAACAGCCCGGAGCATGCGGCGAACTTGTTCGCCCTGAAAGAGACCGGCTTCATCTATTCGCGTTTGACCAACCCGACCGTAGGAGCGCTTCAAAACCGCATGGCCGCCCTCGACGGCGGGGTCGCGGCAACCGCCGCCGCATCGGGCCACGCCGCTCAACTGCTGGCCCTGTTTTCGTTCATGGAGCCGGGCGCCCACCTGGTGGCGGCCAGGCAGTTGTACGGCGGTTCGATCAACCAGTTCTCCGTCAGTTTTCCGCGGGCGTTCGGGTGGAACACCAGCTTCGTGGACGCGACCGAGCCCAAAAACTTTGCCGATGCCATCACCGACAAGACCCGTGCTCTCTTCATCGAGAGCCTCGCAAATCCGGGCGGCGTCGTGACCGACATCGAGGCCATCGCCAAGGTGGCTCACGACGCGGGCGTCCCGCTGATCGTCGACAACACCATGGCCACGCCGTACCTGTGTCGGCCCATCGATCACGGCGCAGACATCGTCTGCTACTCGACGACCAAGTTCATCAGCGGAAACGGCACGTCCATCGGCGGGGTGGTCGTCGATTCCGGCAAGTTCGACTGGTCGTCGAGCGACCGGTTCGCGGCGCTCACCCAACCCGATCCGGGCTACCATGGGCTGAAGTTCCAGGAGTCGTTCGGAGAACTGGGCTTCACCCTGTTCGGGCACGCGGTCGGGTTGAGGGACCTGGGTGCAAACCAGCAGCCCATGAACGCTTGGTTGACCCTGCTGGGTCTCGAGACCTTGTCTTTGCGCATGCAAAAGCACTGCGACAACGCCCTGCAGGTCGCACGCTTTCTCGAAAAGCACGACAAGGTGGCTTGGGTCAGCTATGCGGGTCTCGAGTCCTCGCCGTTCCACGGCCTGGCCCAAAAGTACTTGCCTCGCGGTGCGGGAGCCGTGTTCACCTTTGGGGTCAAGGGCGGCTACGACGCGGGGACCAACGTGGTTCGCAAGTGCAAGCTGTTCAGCCACTTGGCGAACATCGGTGACAGCCGCAGCCTGATCATCCACCCGGCGTCCACCACCCACAGCCAGCTCGATGCCGAAGCGCGGGCGGCCGCCGGCGCCGGAGACGACGTGGTCCGCGTGTCCATCGGGATCGAAGACGCGGACGACATCATCGCCGATCTCGACCAGGCCCTGTCCTGATTCGACGCCGGAGCCTAGCAAAGCCGGCCGTTCGACCTTCCCTCGGATCCGAAAAGCTGCTTGGCAGGGGGGCATGAAACTTCGCCTCGTGCTCGGACCCCTTTTGTTGCTGGCCTGCGTGCTGCTTCCCGGCTCTGCGCGGGCCGATTCACCGGTCAATCTCGCTCTGTTCGATCCGGTGCAGATCGTGCCCCATGACCAGTCGATCAAGGGCTTTCGACTCAACATATTGTACGGCTACAACCAAGATGTGTTGGGCTTGGACATCGGAATCGTCAATCGTGCTGGCGGTGACATGCGAGGTATTCAGTGGATCGGCGTGGGTTGGGTCGAAGGCAAAACCGAGGGCGTCCAACTCGGTTACATCGCGAACTACACCGAGGAGGACCTCCTCGGAGGTCAGCTGGGCATCATCAACTACGCCGGCGCAGAGACCGGGATCAGCTTCGGCTTCGTCAACTGGGTCCACACCGACATGATGGGGGGGCAAATCGGCGCGCTGAACGTGGCCGAGACGCGCGTCGAAGGCCTGCAGCTCGGGGCGGTCAACTACGCGCCCGCCGCCGGGGGCCTGCAGTTCAGCTTGGTGAACGTGACCGAGAATCTGCAGGGGGTGCAGATCGGACTGGTGAACGTGGCGAAGAACGGCTTTTTGCCGGTTTTCCCCATCGTGAACTTTCCGAAGTGACCTGCCCCTCGAGACCCGGGTCGTGCGGGGAAAACGGCCCCCGAACCGGACCCCTCGACGCCTTGCCCTGGTGGCTGCGGCTGGCCGACCGGGGCTCGGCACGAGCCCTGCTCGAATCTCGGGGGCCGAGGTGGACCCCAAGGAATTCGCCGGACCCGTCCGGGAGGACTCAGCACTCCACGTAGGTCACGGCCAGGCCTCCCTGGGCCGTCTCCTTGTACTTCGCCGACATGTCGACGCCGGTCTGGCGCATGGTTTCGATCGCTCGGTCCAGGCTCACCCGGTGGGAGCCGTCGCCGAGCATGGCCAGGCGGGCGGCGCTGATGGCCTTGGCCGCTCCGAATCCGTTCCGTTCGATGCACGGTACCTGGACCAGGCCGCCGATGGGATCGCAAGTGAGCCCGAGGCTGTGTTCGATGGCCATCTCCGCGGCGTTTTCGATCTGGGCGTTCGTTCCGCCCCATACGGCAGTGAGCCCGGCGGCTGCCATCGACGCCGCCGCGCCCACTTCGCCCTGACAACCGACCTCGGCGCCCGAGATCGATGCGTTTCGCTTGAACAGCATGCCGACCGCGGTCGCGGTCAGCAGAAACTCTTCCGTGGCCCGCTGAGGCGCGCGGTTCGGTTCGGAAGCATGCCGGTGGTAGTACATCAAGACGGCCGGCACGATGCCCGCAGCGCCGTTGGTCGGAGCGGTCACCACCTGTCCCCCCGCCGCGTTCTCTTCGTTCACGGCCATCGCCCAGACGTGCACCCAGTCCATGGCCGAAGTCCGGGCCAGATGGCCTTGTTGCTGCAGGGTCTCGCCCAGCTCTTTGGCTCGACGGCGGACCCGAAGCCCGCCCGGAAGGAGCCCCGGGGTATGAAGGCCTCGCTCGATGCAGTCCTGCATGACCGCCCAGATCTTCTGAAGGCCCGCCCGGAGCTCCTCGTCGGTGCGGACCGTGAGCTCGTTGGCCCGCATGACGTCGGCGATCGACATCTCGTGCCGAGCTGCCATGGCCAAGAGCTCCTCGGCACTCTTGAATGGATGAGGGACGTTCTCTTCGATGGAGGCCATGACCTTCGACGCCAACTCGTCGTCGGTGGCGATGAAGCCTCCGCCCACCGAAAAGTACGTTCGACTCGAGAGTACGGTTCCGTCCGCATCGAAGGCTTCGAAAAGAACTTCGTTCGGATGCACTCGGATCTCTCGCTCGCGGTCGAATCTCAGGTCCTCGCCCGGGTGAAACGAGATCGACACCCGGTCTTCCGCTCCCGGCTCGCCCACGTCGAGGCGATGCTCCCGGTACAGCCGCTCCAGGACCGCTTCTGCTTTCGCCTGCGTGAACGATTCGGGCTCGATTCCCGAAAGGCCCCAGAAGATCGCCCGGTCCGTGTGGTGCCCGAGCCCGGTGTGGGCCAACGATCCGAACAGGGTGACCCGAACCTTTCGGACCCGATTGCGCGCCGGTCCGAGTCGGGCCACGAAGTCCAGGGCGGCCCGCATCGGACCGACGGTGTGGGAACTCGACGGGCCCACCCCGACCTTGAAGAGGTCGAAGACGCTGACGAAGGCCATTTCGACCGAATCCTAGCTCCGAAAGGGCGCCGAATCTCGTCCCGGCCGACCGGAATCGCCCGGTGGACCCGCTTTTCGTCCGCATGGCGGTCCCGGGCCGGAACGGCGTTCGAGGTTGCCCCGGGCGGTCCGCCCGGACCATCTGAGCCCATGAAGGTTCTTCGGTACGTGTTCTCCGGATGCTTGGGATTGGGTCTTTCGGCCGCGGGGCTGATGGCCATGGCGGCTTCCGACGGGCCTCCGGCCCGCGGAGACGACGCCAAGCGCAACAGCAAGAACGGCCGTCTCGAGGCCGAGGTCGGCGGGGTCGACGTGGTCGTGACCTACGGTCGACCCAAGGTGAAGGGGCGGTCGCTTTGGGGCGACCTCGTGCCCCATGGCAAGGTTTGGCGCACGGGCGCCGACGAAGCCACCACCCTGACCCTGGCGGCGCCAGCCAAAATCGAAGGCCAGGTCGTCGAGCCCGGGACCTACGCCCTGTTCACCATTCCGAACGAGAAGGGCTGGACCGTCATTTTGAACACCCAAGCCAAGCAGTGGGGCGCCTACAAGTACGACAGCGACAAGGACGCCGTGCGGGTGCAGGTCGAGCCGACCCAAGGCGATCACGTGGAAGCCCTGACGTTCACCGCCGACGAGGGCCACCTTCGCCTGCACTGGGGCAAAAAGGTGGTTCCGATCCGGATCCAAAAGGCCGGCTGAGCCGAGCCTTGTCGCGGCCCTTCGCGCCGGCCTGGCGGCGCGCCGACCCGCACGCGCGGGACCTGTTGCCCGGGCCCCGGTTCGAGCCGGCCCCGGCGTCCCGCCCGTTGCCGACCCCGGTGGTGTCGGCCTTGTACGACCTGCAGCGAACGAAGGCGGGTCGAACCGGGGTGGAGCGGTTGGCCGCCGGCGCGCCGGCGGTGGTGACCGGGCAGCAGCTCGGGTTCGCCACCGGGCCCCTGTTGACCTTGGCCAAGGCCTGGAGCGCCGTTTCTTGGGCCCGCCACCTTTCGACCCACCTCGGTTCGTTCGTCGTGCCGGTGTTCTGGCTGCAGACCGAGGATCACGATCTGGACGAAGTCCGTTGGGTCGGCGCCCGCGACCCCGCGGGTCGGCCGATCCGGATCACCGTGCCCGGCGACGGTCGCATCCGCTGTTCGGTCGGGGCCCGGCTCCTGCCCGAAGGCGCCGCGGATGCGGTCGACCGGTTGCTGGGTCCGGGGCCCGAGCCGGAAGCCGCCGATCGGGTCCGCCGGGCTTGTGCGCCGGGCCGGGCGTGGGTGGATGCGTTCGCCGACCTGATTCAGGCCGCCGTGCCCGAACTGGTGCTCTTGGATCCCCGAGCGCCCGCCGTGCAGGCGGCGGTGCGGCCGGTCTACGCCGCCGCCCTCGAGCGCCACCGCCATTGGACCGAAGTCCTGAAAGCCCGAGCCCGCTCGGTGGAAGGGGCGGGCTTTCGGGTGCAGGTGCCGGTGCGGCCCGAGACCCTGTGCTTTTTTCACCCGGACGGCCCGGAAGGGCCCCGCTACCGCCTGAGGCCCGAAGGCGCCGACACCTTTCGGGCCGCTGGCGATCCGGGAGCCACCCGGTGGTCCCTTCCCGTTCTGCAGGACCGGCTCGATCGGCCCGGCGCATTCAGCACGTCCGCTTTGCTGCGCACCCTCACCCAGGACACCCTGCTCCGGGTGGCCGCCGTGGTGGTGGGGCCGTCCGAGCTCGCATACTGGGCCCAAGTGGAGCCGCTCCACACCGACTTGGGCCTGAAGATGCCGTCGGTCGTGCTTCGGGACCGGGTGCAGGTGCTCGAACCTCGGGACCGGTCCCGGCTCGAACGGTGGGGGCTTCAGCCGGACGATGTGTGCGAATCGCCGACGCTCTTGGTGGACCGACTCCTGGCCCGGGACGGTCATGGAGTCCAAGCCCTGCGGGCCCAACTGTCCGAACGGCTGCGCGCCCAGGTGTCGGATGCTTTGGCCGAATTCGATCCGGCGGGGGCCGACCTGAGTGGGCCCCAGGGGGTCCTGCTCGAACAGCTCGACCGAAACGTGGCGCGCTTCACGGAAAAGGTGTCCCGGATGCGCACCCGCGCCGAGTCCGACGCGGCGCGAACGGTGCAGCACCTGCGATGGGCGTTGTTCCCGGAAGGCGTTCCACAGGAGCGCCACTGCGGGTGGGCGTGGTACGCCGCCCGCCATGGAGCGGCCCGGTTCGACCGGGCCTTGGCCGACGCCGTGGTCTCGACAGAGCCTCGACCCGACGGCCCGATGCGGAGCGTGAACCTGTGAGCGAGCCGGTGGACGTGTTGGCGGTGGCGCCCCATCCCGACGACGCAGAGTTGTTCTGTGGCGGCACCCTGGCGCTGCTCGCCCGCCGCGGAGCCCGGGTGGGCCTGTTGGATCTGACCCGGGGCGAAGCGGCCAGTCGCGGCACCCCCGAGATCCGAGCTCGGGAAGCGGCCCAGGCCGCCGAGGTGCTGGGGCTTTGCTTTCGCCGAAATCTGGGCTTGCCGGACGGAGCTCTCGCCGTCACCGAGAGCGCGGTGCGGCGGGTGGTCGAGGTGATCCGGCGGTGTCGGCCGGACTGGGTCCTCGGCCCGCCCCGGGTGGCCCGGCACCCCGATCACGAAGTGGCGGGGGAACTGGTTCGACGGGCGGTGGTGCTGGCCGCGGTCGGAGGTTTGCGGGTCGACGAAGATCTGCCGAGACATTCGGTGCCCCACTACGGCACCTACGTGATGCGCCACCTTCAGACCCCGAGCTTCGTGGTCGACATCTCGTCGGTGGCCCGAGTCAAAACCCAGGCCTTGGCCTGCCACGCCAGCCAGTTCGATTCCGAGGGACCGACCACCGTGGCCGGTCATCCCGCGGCGCTCGAGGCGCTGCGGGCTCGCGACGCCTTCTATGGCGCCACCGTCGGAGTCCAGGCGGCGGAGCCGGTGGTGGTCGAACGGACGTTGGCCACCTCCGACCCGCTGGGCCTGCTGCGATCCCAACCCCGAGCTCCGGCCTTTTGGTTTTTGGAAGGAGCGGCACGGTGAGCGGACCCGTGCAGCGCGTGGCCGTCCTGGCCTTTTCCAGCCTGGGCGGCAGCGGTCGCATGGCGGTGGAACTGGCCCGGCAACTGGCGCAACGAGGGATCGACGTCGACTTCGTCTGCTCCGGCACTCCACGAGGTCTGTCCGGTCCGGGTGACGACGACCTGCCCGAGCGCATCACCCATGTGCCGATCCTGGCTCCGAACCACCCGGTGCTCGAGGGGCCGCCGTACACCATGGCCGCCGCTTCGGCCCTGATCGAGCGGATCGAACATCACCGGGTGGACGTGGTGCACGCCCACTACGCGGTGCCCCACGCCGCGTCGGTGGCCCTGCTCGACGTGGCCCTCGGGCCCATGGCGCCCCCGGCCGTCGTCACGTTGCACGGAACGGACGTGACCCGCCTCGGACGGGAGCCGGGGCTCGCGCCCGCATTGCGTCGAACCCTCGAGCGCATGGACGGACTGATGACCCCTTCTCGGTATCTGGCCGACCAGACTCGGCGGTGTTTCGGTCCCTTGCCCGGCCTCGAGGTCGTTCCGAATTTCGTCGATACCGAGCAGTACCGGCCGGCCGCGCCCCCGGACCGTCGGGTGTTCGACCGGTTCTTCCCGACTCGGGGCTCGGGCGATCTGCTGGCCATCCACGTATCGAACCTGCGCCCGATAAAGCGCGTGCAAGACGCCTTGCTGGCCATGGCCCACCTGAAGGGACGGGTCGACGGCCGGTTGGTGGTGGTAGGCGAGGGTCCCTCCCGCGACGCCTTGGAAAGGCAGGCCGAAGAGCTTCAACTCACGCCGCTGGTGGCCTTCGTGGGCGCCCGCTCCGACGTGCACGCGCTCTTGCCCCATGCGGACGCCTTCATCTTTCCGAGCGAAACCGAAAGCTTCGGTCTCGCGGCCCTCGAGTCCCTGAGCTCGGGCACACCGGTCGTTGCATCTCGGGTCGGAGGCCTGAGCGAGGTGGTGGGCGATGCCGGTCGGTTGGTTCCCATGGGGCGACCCGAGGCCTTCGCCGAGGGGTTGCTCGATGTGGTGCGCAGTCCCGAGCTGCGAAAGCGGGCTCGGGATCGGGCCGTTCGCCACTTTTCGCCCGAACCTTCGGTGGAACGCACGCTGGACCTATACCGCCGCCTGGTGCACGGCGGTCGCCGAACTGGGAGCGAGCACCGATGATGGCCTGGGTCGGGGTCGCTTCGTTGTGCTTGGCCGGCCCGGCGCAGGTGGACGGCGCATTGCAGCGGCCCGACGGGGCCCAGTTGCTCGAGCGGCTGTTGCGCCTGCGGGATCCGGCTCGGGTGCTGTACGTGGCCGCCCACCCGGACGACGAGAACACCCGGTTTCTCGCCCATCTGACCTCCGGGGAGCGGGTCGAGGCCGCCTACCTGTCCCTCACCCGGGGCGGAGGCGGCCAGAATCTGATCGGCGACGAGCAAGCCGGCTTGCTCAGCGTTCTGAGAACCGAGGAGCTTTCGGCGGCCCGAGCCGTGGATGGTGCGCGCCAGTTTTTCACCCGGGCGCGGGACTTCGGCTATTCGAAGCGGGCCGAAGAGACTTTGTCGATCTGGGACCGGGAGGCCGTGCGCGCCGACGTGATCCGGGTGCTGCGCGCCTTTCGGCCCGACGTGGTCGTCACCCGCTTTCGGGAGGGCAGCCAGACCCACGGCCATCACCTGGCCTCGGCGGTGTTGGCCCGCGAGGCGTTCGAAGCCGTCACCCGCGACCGCGACGACCCGGTTCCGATCCGGCGATTGGTGCTGAACGTGCCCACCTGGGGCGAAGAACCGGAGCAGGAGGGTCAGGTGAAGATCGACGTGGGCGGCTACGCCCCCCTGCGGGGTGAAACCCATCCGGAGACCGCGGCCCGCAGCCGTTCCCAACACCGAAGCCAGGGTTTCGGCAGCGACGCCCGGCGCGGGAAGGTGTTCGAGCGCTTCGAGCTGGTCAAAGGGGCGCCTTTCGACGCTCACGTGCTCGACGGGGTGCCCCGTACCTGGCGCGCCCGATTCGGGGAAGAGGGCGGGGCCGCCGTCGACCGAGCTTTCGCGCGGGCCGTGGAGGGATTCGATCCGGCGGCGCCCCACGAAAGCATCGCCGCGATGCTTCGGGTCGATCGGCGGCTGTCGAGCCTTCCCGAAACACCCCGGGTGCAAGACGCTCGGGCCCGGGTCGCGGCCTGGATCCGGGATGCGGCGGGACTGTTTTTGCGGGTGACGCCCGGCGCGGCCGAGCTGGAGGATCCAAAAGAGGTCGAAGCCGCCCGCGCGCGGCAGCAATGGCCCCTCGGCGCGGTGGACGCTGCGCTCGAAGCCGAATTGCGGACACCGGTGGAGGTTCGCGTTGCGGCGGTGGTGGGGCCGAGCGGCGAACGGCAAGTGACCGAGCAAGCGCTTTCGTTTCGAGAGCCGGTTCGGATCGGGCTCGAGGCCCATTTGAAGTCGCCCAGCACCGCTCCCTGGCTGCGCTTGCCCGTGGATGGGGGGACCTACCAGATCCCCGAGGCCGCCGACCCGAATCTGCCCGACGGCGGAGCCAGGCCATTCTTTTCGGTGGAGCTGGAGGTCGAAGGCTCGCCACTTCTCGTGCGCGTGCCGTTCGAGGCGGTTTGGGTGGAACGAAGCCGAGGCGAGCTGCGGGCGCCGGTTTTCGCGGTGCCACGACAGCTCATGACCCCACGGCATCCCGTGGTTTGGGCCACCAGCGATGCGGTCACCGCGACCTTTCGCGTCCAGGGTGGTTTCGACCCGTCCCAGGTCGAATGGAGCCGGTCCGAGCGGACCCGAAACCGGATCCGCGACGTGAAGCGGTCCGGCGAGACGCTCGAGGTTCGGCTCGACGTGTCGGAGGTGTCCGAGCCCTTCTTCCTGCGCCCTCGGCTCGGCGGCGAGCGCATGATGGCCCGATCGGTGGTGGATGCGGACCACGTGCCCCGGCAGGTGGTGCTTCAGCCCAGCGAAGTGCGGGTCGTGCCGATGGCGGCGCCGCCCGACTTGACGGTGGGATACGTCATGGGCCCCGGGGATCGAATGGTCGAAGCCCTACGCAGGCTCGGCTTCAGGGTGCGGGTACTTTCGGACGAAGACCTGGAGCGTCGTCGTTACCAAGGGCTCGACGTGATCGTGACCGGGGTGCGGGCCTTCAACGTGCGACGAGCGCTGCCCGAGGCGGGATTGTTCGATTGGGTCGAGTCTGGGGGTCATCTGGTCGTTCAGTACAACACGAACAGCTGGTACTCGAAGCTGTCGGTTCCGGTGGGTCCGAAGCCGCTCGAAATCGGCCGCGGTCGCGTGACCGACGAAAACGCGAAGGTGACGCTGCGGGTCGAAGACCACCCGCTTTTGTCCTGGCCCCACTCCATCGGGCAGCAAGACTTTCGAGACTGGGTCCAGGAGCGGGGACTGTACTTTGCCGAATCCTGGGACCCGGCCACCTACACCCCGCTGCTGAGTTTGGCGGACCCGGGTGAGGACCGGCAAGAAGGGGCGCTGTTGGCTGCGACCCATGGCCGCGGAACCTACGTGTACACGGGGCTGTCCTTTTTCAGGCAGCTGCCTGCCGGCGTACGAGGCGCCGCCCGGCTCTTCGTGAACATCCTTTCCCATCCGTTCGCCGACCGGTCGGCGTCGAACTGAAACCAACCCCATGGCATCTTCGCATCGAGACGACGCGGCTCCGCCCGAGCCCCACCGCGGGGCAGAGCCCGAAGAACCGCCCCCGATCTTGGGGAAGTGGAGTCGGCTCTACCTGGTCTTGGTCGGGGCTTTGCTGGCCCAGGTGCTACTGTATGCCTGGCTCACGCGGTGGGCCTCGTGAACGGTTTGGATTGGGTGGTCCTGGTGGCCACCGTGGCCGCCATCGTGGCCTACGGCGTGTCCCAGACCCGAACGGTCCAGAGCACCTCGAGCTACCTGCGAGGCGATCGCGAGCTGCGTTGGCCGACCATCGGTCTGTCGGTCATGGCCACTCAAGCCAGTGCCATCACCTTTCTTTCGGTGCCGGGCCAGGCCTACGAAGACGGCATGCGCTTCGTGCAGTTCTACTTCGGGCTGCCATTGGCCATGATCGTGATCTCGGCGGTGGCGATCCCGATCTACTATCGTTTGAAGGTATACACCGCTTACGAGTATCTCGAAGAGCGCTTCGATGTGCGAGTTCGGGTCTTGGGGGCGCTGTTGTTTCTGGTCCAGCGAGGTCTCGCTGCAGGCATCACCATCTACGCGCCGGCCATCGTGCTCTCGTCGATCCTGGGGTGGCAGCTTTGGCTCACCAACCTGGTTATCGGCGTGACGGTCATCGTCTACACGGTTTCGGGCGGAACCAAAGCGGTGAGCCGCACCCAAAAGCAGCAGATGGTCGTCATACTCGTGGGTATGCTGCTCGCGTTCGGCGTGGCGGTGGCAAAGTTGCCCGAGGGCATGGGGTTGGTGGACGCCATGCGTTTGGCTGGGGCGGCCGGTCGCATGAATGTGGTCAACTTCGAGTTCGAGCCAAACGATCGGTACAATCTGTGGTCCGGGCTGGTCGGTGGTTTCTTTTTGCAATTGTCCTATTTTGGAACCGACCAGTCCCAAGTGCAGCGCTACCTGACCGGTCGCTCCGTAACCGAAAGCCGGCTCGGTCTTCTTTTCAATGGACTGATGAAGATCCCGATGCAGTTCTTCATCTTGCTGGTGGGGATCGTGCTGTTCGCCTTTCACGTGTTCGTGCCGCCTCCGGCGTTCTTCAACCTGCCGGCCCTGGAAGCCGCCCGTGAAAAGGATCCCCAAATCTCGGTGTTGGAGGAACGGCACCGGGAGTTGCTCGACCAGCGGGCTTCGGTGGCTCGGTCGCTCCTGGATGGGACCGCTCCACCTCGAGAGATTGCCCGTCAGCGAAGCGATTTCGACAGCCTCACCCGGGCTTTGGACCTGGAGCGGGAGCGGGTGGCCGAGCGGGTCACCCGGGTCCTCCCCCGGGCCGAGTCGGAGGACGACGACTACATCTTCATCCACTTCGTGGTGAGCCATCTGCCGCACGGCTTGGTGGGGCTGTTGATCGCGGTGATCCTGTCGGCGGCCATGTCGTCCACGGCCAGCGAGCTCAACGCTCTCGGCACCACCACCACCATCGACCTGTATCGACGTCTGGGCCGCACGGCGCAGGGCGACCGGCATTACCTGTGGGCGTCGAAGGCGTTCACCGTGTTCTGGGGTGGGGTGGCCCTTTCTTTCGCCACGTTCGCTTCCCTGCTCGACAACCTGATCGAGGCCGTGAACATTTTGGGGTCCCTGTTTTTCGGCACGGTGCTGGGCATGTTCCTCGTGGCCTTCGGCACCCGCCGGGTCGGCGCTACGCCAACGCTCCTGGCGGCGCTGGCGGCGGAGGCCACCGTGGTGAGCTGCTTCTTTCATACCGAGCTGGGCTACCTCTGGTTCAACCTGGTGGGCTGTCTGGTCACGGTGGGCTTGGCGTGGACGCTGCATCACCTGTTTCGGCTCGCTCGGGCTTGAGCGGGCTCCGGGGTTTTCTGGCGGTCCGTCAGGACCGGGCTTGAAGCCGAAGCGCCGGGAGGCGAAGGTGAGGGAGATGTCCTTCGACGGCGACGGCGCAGGTGGACAGACGGAAAATCCACTCCCGCAAACCGAGCTGACGATGACCCTGCTCATGACGCCCGACAAGGCGAACTTCTCGGGCAAGGTCCATGGCGGCGCGGTGCTCAAGCATCTGGACGAGGTCGCCTACGCCTGTGCGTCCCGCTATTGCGGCAACTACGTGGTGACGGTCTCGGTGGATCAGGTCGTATTCAAAGCGTCGATATTGGTCGGGGAGCTCGTGACGTTTCTCGCTGCCATCAACTACACCGGACAGACCAGCATGGAAGTCGGCATTCGGGTCGTCACCGAAAGTGTGCAGACCCGCTCCACCCGGCACGCCATGACCTGCTATTTCACGATGGTCTCCGTCGACGAGGAAGGAAAACCGAAGGCCGTGCCGCGGTTCGTGCCCCAGACCCCACTGCAGCGGCAGCGCGAAGCCGCCGCTCGGGCCCGGCGCGAACTTCGGGCCGAGGTGGCTCGGCGTTACGCCGAGATCAAAAAATCCATGTCCTGAAGGGCTCGCCGTGCGGTTCGAGGCTTGGCGTTCCGCAGGGTGTGTCAACCCAGCGGAGCCTGCGGGGAGACCGCATCGCTTCGGTGGAATCGCTGGATCTCGAGGCGCGGATCCTCGGCGAGCGGCTCCCGGGGACCGGGTCGCCAACCGGCCCCGATTTCGGGAAACCGCACCACGGTTCCCCCACTCGGCAGGGGAACGTCGGGGACCCAGCAGATGTCGAGCACGTCGACCAGGGCCCGCTCCATGGCTTCGGCGTAGACACCCCGACCGCCGATGACGAAACAGGGATCGCTCACTGCCTCGGTCACGCTCGAAAAGGTTTCGACCCCCTGGGGCCGAACCAGCGGCTGCGACGTGACCACCCGCATGGTCCGGCCCGGCAGCGGGCGACCGATGGACTCCCAGGTGCGGCGCCCCATCACCAGCGGTTGGCCCATGGTTAGTCGCTTGAAACGACGCAGGTCTTCGGGAAAGTGCCAAGGGATCCGGTTGTCGATGCCGATCACCCCGCTCGGGTGGATGGCGGCGACCAAGATCCGGCTCAAACCGCCACCTTGAATGAAAGGGCGGGATGGGGGTCGTAGCCCTCGAGCCGGAAGGCGTTCAGCACCGTGTCGGTGTCGGCGTCGAACAGGGCCTCCACGTCGTCGAGGGAGCGGATGCTCGGGTCCACGTGGAGCGTGGGCAGCGGGCGAGGGGTCCGCTGCAACTGCTGCTTCAGGCCCGGCACGTGGTCGTATTCGGGCATGCTGCCGTCTTCCTTGGCCGTGTAGATGTGGGCGTCGACCAGCGTGTGCGAGAACGTGCCGGGGCTCAGGCCGCTGAATCGGGCGAACAGGTGGAGCAAAAACGCGTAGCCCGCGAGATTGTACGGAACCCCCAGGGCCACGTCGGCGCTTCGTTGGGTCAGGTGCAGGTTCAGCCGCGACAGGCCGTCGTCGCCGTGCTGCACGTTGAGGATGTACAGCAGATGACAAGGCGGAAGCTGGCTGTGCAGGGCGTTGTGGGGCGCCCAAGCCGAGATCACCAAACGCCGAGAGTTCGGGTCCCGTTGGAGGGTTTCGAGCACGGTCCGGATCTGGTCCGCGAAGGCGGGGCTGCCGTCGCTGGCCTGGCCCGGAAAGCGCCGCCAAAACGACCCGTAGGCGCTCGGGACCTTGCCGTCCACGTCGGCCCACGGATCCCAGAATCTACAGCCGTGGCGCCGGAGCATGCCGATGTCGGTCTGGCCGGACAGAAACCACAGGTTTTCCACCACGATGTTCTTCCAGGACATGGCCTTGGTGGTCAGGAGCGGAAAACCATCCGTCAGGTCGACCTGGTAGTGGATCCCGAAGGCCGACAAGGTATCGACCCCGGTCCGGTTCCGCTTGCGTCGGCCCCGTTCGAGCACCTGGCGGACGACATCGTGGTAGGCCTGCACGAACGCCGTTTCTTGCGGGTGGGGGCCAGGGGGTCAAGCCGGCCGGCGCCCTTCGCCCGCACGGCGCCACCCGGCCGTTTGCTTCGCGGCCCGCCGAAAGACTTGGCGCCCCGAAGGGCGGCCGGCTAAGCTGTAGGGAATGCGGCCGTTCAAGACCGTGGTGGTGGGAGTGGACTTTTCCGCCGCCACCGAAGGCCTCCTGGCCATGGCCACCGAGATGGCCGAGCGCTACGACACCCAGCGGATCCACCTGGTGCACGTGGTCTCGACCCCGACCTCGGTGCTGCCTGCCTTGTCGATCACGCCGGATACCGCTGAGTCGGTGCGGGCGAAGACCGAGCAGCAGCTCGCCCAGCTCGAGGTGGGCGATGGCAAGGTGCAGGTCACCCGCGAGGTCCGGACCGGCGCGCCGGCCCGGGAGCTCGCCCAGGCGGCCGAAGATCTGCACGCCAGCCTGTTGATGGTGGCCGGCCACGGGCACGCCATGCTGGCGGAGATGTTTCTCGGCAGCGTGGCCAGCTCATTGATCCGCGTGGCCCGCTCCCCGGTCCTGATCGTGGCCGGGCAGGCCCCGACGGCCCGATTCAACGAGATTTTGGCCGCGGTGGATCTGTCGCCCATATCCCGACCGGTCCTGGAGAGCGCCTTTCGGGTCGGCAGCCGAAACGACGGGCGGGTTTTGGTGCTGTCGCTGTTCGAGCATCCGCTCTTGAAGGCGGACAATGAGTCTTTGCTCCCCCGCACCTTCAAGCAGTCCGACATCGAGGCCCTGGGCGAAGAACATCGAAAGGCGGTGGACGAGCTGATCGCTCGGGTTCCCTCGCATGGGGTGAAGATCCACGTGGAGGTCATGAGCAAGGCGCCCGCCGCCAACGCCATCGTCGATGTGGCCAAGTTCACCGAGTCCGACCTGATCGTGCTCGGCACCAGCGGTCAGGGCGGATGGCACCGCATGATCCTGGGCTCGACCGCCAACTTCGTCCTGAATCGGGCCCCGTGTCCGGTCCTGGTCGTGCCCCATGAGGTGCCCGAAGAAGCGCCTCAGCAGGCGGGGGCCGCCATCCCGGTGTGAGCGGCCCCGTCGACCCCGGGTCGGCCAAACCTCTCGCCCCGCGGGGACTGGGGTGGATGCTCGCCGCCAGCGTGGCCTTCGCGGTGATGGTCGTCTCGGTGCGGGCGGCGAGCCGGAGCCTGCCATGGGCGGAGGTGGCCGCCTTTCGGGCCGCCGTGGGGACCTTGGTGGCTGGGGCTGCGGTGCGTTTGCATCGGGTCCCGTTCGGGCTGTGGGCTTCCGGGCCCGCGTGGGGGCGTTCGGGTTTCGGGGCCCTGGCCATGGCCGGCATGTTCTACGCCTTTTCCCAGCCCGAGCTGCCCCTCGGGGACGTGGCCACGCTGCGGGCCACCGCCCCGTTCGTGGTGGCGGGCCTGGGCTGGTTGTTCTTGAAGGAGACGCCGGGGCGCCGGGTGGCCCTGGGGCTTCCACTGGCCTTCTTGGGGGTGGCGGTGATGCTGCAGCCCCGGTTCGAGGCCGGATGGGACCTGGCCTTGGGGGTGCTGGCCGCCACGAGCGCGTCGGCCGTGGCCACCCTGTTCCTGCGGCGGCTTCGGGACCACCCGCCGGACGCGGTGGCGTTCCAATTCGGGGTGGTGGCCACCGTCGTGCTCGGCAGCTTGGCGGTGCCCGATCTGGCGTGGCCCGACGGTCCGGGGTTGGGGTTCGGCGTCTTGGCGGGGGTGGCGGGCGGAGTCGGCCAGCTGTGTCTGACCCGGGCGTATCGGTGGGATCACGCCGGCAAGGTGGCGGCCGTGAGCTTTGCCAGCGTGCTCTTGGTGCAGCTCTTCGGTGCCATCTTCCTGCAGGAATGGCCCCGTCGGGAGCAACTGCTCGGGTCCGGCTTGGTGGTCGCCGCCGGCTTGATCTTGGTGTGGCCCCGGTCGAAGACTTCGCGGGCATGATCGCGAGCGCCTTGGCCTTCATGTGGATGGCGGCGGACCCGACGGGCCCGCCGCCCGACGCCACCCAACAGCCGTCCGGGGTCCAGTCGGCCGCGGCCGAATCGGTGCAGGCAGACCATGTCCGGCGCGGCCTGTGGGGGCGTCCCGTCCGGCGCGGCGGCTTTCATGCCCAAGTGGCGTTCGGAGCGGGAGGGGGCCCGAGCAGCGTTGGACTCTTTCACGCCATGGAGCTCGGTCACACCTTCGACAACGGGCTCACGTTGGGGGTGCTCCATACCTTCATCCAAAACCGCGGGATCGGCGGGACCCAGGGTGGACCGGACCTGTTCGGGGGCTGGATGGCCGAGGTGAAGATCCCCCTGTTCGTGCCGGAACTCGTGGCCAAGGCCGCCGCCGGCCTG
>DAPKRQ010000322.1:0-30244 GCA_031800475.1 Myxococcales bacterium LLY-WYZ-16_1 | reverse complement strand
CACGGCCGGACGGGGGATGCGGGGAGGCCGGGGGTCGACCTGCACCGCGGCGGCGCAATCGAGCGCGCAGTCTCGACGGCCCCAGGCTTGCTCACCGAGGTAGCAGCCACCCACCTCGGCGCAGCGGCCCGATGTGAGCCCGGGGAGACGAACCCGGTCCACCTCCGCGGGCCGCGTGTCCACGAAGACCCAACGGCGGGCACCCGAACCCTCGTTTCGAAGGACCAGGCGTCGGTCGGTAGGCGGAAGGGGCCGTCCTTCGTCGGGCGGCGGCGCGCGCACCGGGCCCTCATCGAGCCCCAACTCGGCGAGCCCTTGGCGGTAGACGAAGGCGTAGACGCGGGCGTCCGCGGCCACGGTGATCCGTTCGAAGAGTGGCACGTCCGGATATGCGAAGATCCGGGATTTCGAGCCTTGCAGCACGACCAGCACCGTCGCCCGGGCATCGTCGAGAGGTCTCGGGGGCGGCGACAGTGCATCGAGGGGCTGGCAGGCCGCGACAACCCCCACGAATGCGCAGAACACGCTCGGGGCGCGCCCCTCGGACCGGGACCGCGTCACTCCGGCAGCATGTGGCTCGAAAAGCCGGCGCGGACAAGGGCCCGCGAGCCGCCGGCGGTCAGCCGAGAACCTGCTGAAGCTTCAGGGCCAACGACATGTCGCCCTTGATCTTCAGCTTGCCCTGCATGAACGCCATCTGGCCGTCGAGCCGGCCTTCGACCAGGTCCACGAAATCGCTCGCGGACATGCCGATCGTCACACCGGGGCTTTCCAGGTTGCCCTCGGCCACGTTGCCCGTACCGCCGGTCAGGTCGATGTACCAGTTTCCCCCGCCGTCTCCGGTGAGCTCGAATTGGAACGAGTTGTTGATCTGCCCGGCGAGCTGCGGCTTTTCACTGAGCCGCGCGGGAATTTTGGTGTCGAAGATCTCTTTGGGGGTCGTCATGGGGGGCCCTTGTCCCCGCCGTTGACTCTGCAGTCAAGGCGACTCGCTCCGGTCCCATGTTTCGGGGCCTCGTCACCGACCGCGGGGGCGAATTCGAGCTGCGCTGGGGCCCACAGGTCCGATCTGTTAACATGATCGCCATGACGGACGCGGTGACCGTGTACGAGGTCGGCCTGCGGGACGGCCTTCAAAACGAGGCGGCCTTCGTGCCCACCGACGCCAAGGTGGAGCTCGCGGACCGGCTCGTGCGGGCGGGCGTGCGCCGCATCGAGCTGACCAGCTTCGTCAGCCCCCGCTGGATCCCGCAGCTGGCCGACCACGCCGAGTTGGTGGCCGGCGCACCCCGGGCGCCCGGCGTCCGCTACAGCGCCTTGGTGCCCAACCGTCGGGGCTTGCAGAACGCCATCGACGCCGGACTGGGCGAAGTGGCGGTGTTTCTTTCGGCCACCGAGTCCCACTCGAAAAAGAACATCAACAAGACCGTCGACGAAGCGGTCCGGGTCCTGACCGACGTCACCACGAAAGCCAAGCAGACGGGTCTGTTCGTGCGCGGCTACGTGAGCACCGTGTTCGGCTGCCCCGACGAGGGCGCGGTCGATCCGGAGCGCCCCCACGAGCTGGCCCTGCGCCTGTTCGATGCAGGCATCGACGAGCTGAGCTTGGGCGACACCATCGGCGTCGCCACGCCGAACCAGGTCCGGGACATGGTCGCCCGGCTGGAGCCGGACACGCCGCTGGAGCGGGTGGCGCTGCACATGCACGACACCCGCGGCACCGCCCTGGCCAACTGCCTGGCCGGGTTGGACCGTGGAATCCGGATCTTCGATGCATCCTTCGGGGGGCTCGGAGGCTGCCCGTACGCTCCCGGCGCCTCGGGAAACCTGGCGACGGAGGACCTGGTGTACATGCTTCAGGGCATGGGGTTCGAGACCGGCATCGACATCGACCGCCTGATCGAAGCGTCGGAGCGCGCCTCGGAATTGTTGAGCAAGACGCTGCCCTCCAAAGTTCTGCAAACGGAGCTGGGACGTCGCCGCAAAGAAGCCGAGCGAGCGCGGCGCCGAGCCCACAAGGCGCAGCAGTCCGCCTGAGAGGCCTCGAACCTCAGCTTTGGCGCCCTTGTCGCTCCGTCACCCGCCGTGTAAACGCGTTCACCGCCGCCCACAGTTCGGGCATCAGGTGTTCGCGCATTCCGTGGGCCAGCAGCTCGGCGGGCGCACCCTTGAGCGACTCGACGAACCCTCCGATCTGACGTTCCACCAGCCGAAAGTGTGCGAAGCGCCAAGTGCGAAACCACTCGTCCAGCTCATAGAGCGACCGAAGTAGAGCGTGCAGATCATAATGGGCTTCGGGTTCGTCCAACACCCTTTCGATCCGGACCTCTCTTCGGTTCAAGAGACGCTCGATGGCCGGCCAGATGGTCTCCCCCATTCGCAGAAGCTGTTTGAAGCCGGGAGACTCCTGCCCGCTCCCTCGCCCCAGGGTCTTTCGAATATAAACGTACTGCTTTGGCGGCATCTTCTCGAGAATCTCGAGTTGCCGCGTCAGGTGCGCCTCGATCATGGCGACTCGGGCGAATAGGTCGGTGGCCTCGGTCAGGCGGTCTTCTTCCACTCGGGCGACGGCTGCCTCCACGTCGTGCAAACAGACCTTCATCCAGAGCTCCGCGGTCTGGTGCGTCACTTGGAACAGCAGCTCGTCGTGGGCGACGAGCTGTTCTTTCGGACGCAGGAGCTCGAAAAGCTCGTCGGTCCGGATGTAACGCTCGTAGTCCGTCGTCGCCATGATGCACTGTGGCGGGTAGCTGCGTACCCGCACCCGGTCAAGCGCGGGTGGAACACGGCTCGAATGCAGACTTTTCGGGCGCGTTTCCGACCGCTCGACCGCCCCGATTCAGACGGGAGGAAGACCGGCCCGAATCGCTCGAACGTCCGAGATCATGCCGAACGCCGCATCGTCGAGGCCCGACGTGGTCTGCACCAACGTCGTGGCCGTGCCCTGGTCCGTGGTGACGGTCACAGCCCCCCGCGATCCCGGGAATCCATACAAAGGATCGGAATCCTTCAGGGCCTCCGGCTCGACCCGCGCGAACGGGCCCGCTTCCCCGCGCTCGACCGTCACGACAAGTCGATACCGCAAGCCACCTTCCGCCGCCTCTTGGATCTTTTTGTCTTTCAGCTGGTCACAGCCCGAGCGCTTCACGTCGACGACCCGCAGACTGCCGTCCATCCACACGTTGGCCAGCAAAGCCGCCTTCGCGGCCGCATCCCATCCGTCCAGGTCCAAAATGCTGTCGGCTTCCGCGATCCCTCGGGCCTGAGCTCGGGCGAGTCCCCGGGCCCGCGTCCCGCCCTCTCCGACCGACTCCAGGACCATGGACGAGGTGGCGTTCAGGATGCCCCGCACCCGGTCGATTCGAACGTCCGGCATGGCGCGGAACCAGCGAAACAGCGGAAGCCCGTCCAGGATGGTGGCTTCGAAGCGCAGCTGGACCCCCTGGGCCTGGGCCCGCTCCCGCAGGTCGCGGTACGCCAATGCCACCGGGGCCTTGTTGGCGGTGACCACGTGGATGCCCCGGTCCAGGCAAAGCCGATGCATCCCGAGGGCCGGCTCTGCGCTGCGGATGTTCTGGGGAATGCACTCCAGCACCACCTCGGGGGCGACCTTTTCCAGCAGCTCTTCGAAAGCGGGGGTTTCGTCCGGCAAGCCCTCGGTCTCCAGCTGCACCAGGGCCTGGCCCGCCTCCACCCCGTCCGCGGCCATCAGGGTGCCTTGGTGGCCCGTGGTCACACCGACCAGAGTCACCGGCGATTCCCGGTCCCGAAGGCGCCGCAGTACGGCGCGACCCAAGGATCCGGCGCCGACCAACAGCGCCCTCGGGGTCCGTTCCGCCACCGGACTCGCATAGCCCATCTGGTTCCTGGCTGCATCCTCGTTCGCTCGGCGCCTGCTTCCTGGCGGTCACCCTTCCCTTTCGTCCCCGATCCGAGGAAGACCGGGCTGATGGTCGCGTACGTGCCCCCTCAGGAAGTCCTGGCCTCCATCGGTGCCAGCTTCCGCTCCGAGCCCCTGCTCTGCGTGGGCCGAAGGCTGGTGGAAGCCCTGGAGCGGGATCGGGTCGAGCTCGCTCGGCTCGGCGTCACGGAGGAGGACTTGGAGAACCTGGACAACGGGATCCGGGACCTGGAGAACATGCTCCAGGACAAGCAGGCCGCTCGCCACGACACCCCGCCCCAGATGACCAAGGTCTGTGAAACCATGGCCGAAGTCCGGGCCTGGCTGCGGAGTCTGCGCCGCTTGGCGGCGATCCACCTGGCCGCCGACACCCCCGCCCTGATGCGCGTGTCCAGCCCTTCTCCCGAGCTGGTGGAAATGTACCCGCGGGACCTGCTCGAGGAACTCCGGCGCCGGCTCAAGGCCGCGGAGGACCTGAAGCCGCGGGTCGAGGCGTGCGGCGTGGACGACGCCTTCATCAAGCGGGGCCGCAAGCTGGAACGGATCCTGTCCACCGCCATCGGGCCCACCGACCTGGATCCGAAGAACCTGTCCATGGTGGTGCGCCGGGTCTACCTGCGCAAAGGCCAGCTGGTCCTCCTCGCCCTGCGCCTGGTGCGCGCGGGCCGGGCCGTCTTCGCCGAGAACCCGGGCCGGCGGGAGGCCTATCGCCTCGACGAGTTGGACCCGAAGGTGGTCGACACCAGCTACTTGGAACGCCCGGCAAAAAGCTCGAGCTGAGCGGGATCGAACAGACCGTATTGACCCGGAAGCTGGTCGGCATGGGCCCGCAGGACCCGGTCGACGCCTTCCCGGATGTACGCTGCGGCCGGCACGCCGGTGCGCTCGGCCAGCAGCTTGAGCAGCCGGTCCTGCTCTGCCTCGAGATAGACCGTGGTCGCGACTTTCCTCCGGCCCACGTCCCCATCCTCGCTCAGAACGAGCCGTTCGGCAGGTTTTCGGCCGACGGGGCCCCTCGGGGCCCCGGGCCTCGGCTTGACCCCCAACCGGGCCGGAGGGAAAAGGCGGTGTGCGCCGCACCATCGTCTGGGGCGTCTGCGTCATGGCCACCGCGGCCTGCAGCAGCTCGACCCCACCGCCCGAATCCGCCGAGACCCCCCGGGTAGCCGGTCCTCCGGCCGGCCCGAAACCGGGCGGAAGCGGCCCGACGGGCCCGAACGTCCAAACCTCGGACATCAACGAGGACGGCACACCCGAAGTGGTGAAGTACTACGAGGAGATCGAGGACCCGGACCGGCCGGGCCAGCGAAAATCGGTTCTGGTCCGGCAGGAGCTGGATCTGACCTGGGACGGCAAGACCGACATCTGGCGCTACTTCGACCGGTCTGGAAAGGTCACCCGCGAGGAGTGGGACCTGGATTTCGACGGCAATGTCGACGAGACCCGCTACTTCGAAGACGGCGTCATCGTGCGGGCGGAGCGAGACCAGAACAACGACGGGCGCGCGGACGTGGTCCGCTACTACGCCGGCGGGAAGCTCGAGCGGAAGGAGACCGACAGCAACGGCGATGGCCAGGTCGACCGCTGGGAATACTACGAAGGTCGAAAGCTCGACCGCATCGGGGTGGACAAGGACGGGGACGGAGCCGTGGACACCTGGGCCAAGGCGGCGACCCAGCGCAGCTGAAGGCAGCCGCGCCCGAATCCGAAACCTGGCTCAGACCCGGGCCATCATCCGGATCGCCGTCAGGATCTCCCGCGTCGCCGTGGATTTGTTCAGGGTGTAAAAATGGATCCCCGGGGCACCGCCCTGGATGAGCCCGAGAGCCTGAATGGTGGCGTGGGCGACGCCGAGTTCCATCACCCGCTCCGGCTGGTCGGCCCGCTTTTCGAGCTCCTCGAGAAACGGCTTGGGAATCGTCGCCCCGCACATTTTGGTGAATCGCTTGATCTGCTCCACGTTCGTGACCGGCATGATGCCCGGAATGATCGGCACGGTGATGCCCGCGGCTCGAGCCCGGTCCACGAAGTCGAAGTACATGCGGTTGTCGAAGAAGAGCTGGGTGACCAAAAACTCGGCGCCCGCGTCCACCTTGGCCTTCAGGCGGTGGAGGTCCTGGTACGGGCTGGGTGCCTCGAGGTGGCCTTCGGGGTACGCGGCTCCACCCAGGCAGAAATCCCAGCGGCCCTTCACGAATTCGGTCAGCTCGCTGGCGTAGTGAAAGCCGCCTTCCACCGGCACGAATCGGTCCTCGCCCTTCGGCGGGTCGCCCCGAAGAGCCAGGACGTTCTCCACGCCCCCTTCGGCCAGCTGGTCCAGCACCCCGGCGATCTCGTCCCGGTCGTGCCCGACGCAGGTCAGGTGCGCCATGGCTTCCAGTCCCAGCTCGTTCTTGATGCGGCTCGTGAGCTCGACGGTCTTGGTGCGTGTGGACCCGCCGGCCCCGTAGGTCACCGACACGAAGGTGGGCTTCAGGTCGTGCAGCTCCCGCAGCGTGGACCATAGCTTCTCGAGTCCTTCGGGGGTCTTCGGCGGGAAGAATTCGAAAGAGAAAACAGGGTAATCGTTATTCAGGGCATCCGAGATACGCACGGTACGGGAAGCTCGGCGCTGGCCGGGTGGACCGTCAAGGCCGGAGTGGGTTTCGGCTTGGACCTCCCTCGGGTTTCACCCGGAAAGCGCCCATAGGGTCGAAAGGTTTCCCGCTCTGGCGGCGCGGAGGCTAATTTTCGGGCCGATGTCGAGCCTCGATTCCACCGAGTCCCAGACCCCGGTCCAGAAGACCGACGCCGAGTGGCGCGCCCAACTGGACGACATGCAGTACTACGTGCTCCGGCAAGCGGGCACCGAGCCCGCATTCACCGGCCGGTACTGGAACCACAAGGAAGACGGTACCTACCGCTGCGCCGGCTGCGACCAGGTGCTCTTTCGGTCCGACACCAAGTTCGATTCGGGCACCGGTTGGCCGAGCTATACCCAGCCGGTGGACGAGGATGCGGTGACCCGGGTCGAAGACCGAAGCCACGGCATGATTCGTGTCGAAGTCCGGTGCGCTGCCTGCGACGGTCACCTGGGCCACGTCTTTCCCGACGGCCCCGCCCCCACCGGCGAGCGCTACTGCATGAACTCTGCCGCCCTTCAGTTCGACCCCGAAGGCGGCGGCTCCTGATCGCGGGCCCCGGCGGCTTTTCTTTGCGCCGGTCCCGTGACAGCAGTGGCCCGTGCGTCGGGACATCGCGCAGGCTGTCTGCGTTTTCGCGTTCGCGACCGGGACCTGGCCGGCCGAAGCGGCCGAGCCCTCGCCATCGGGAGCTGCGAGCGCCGAAGGGCTGACCCTTCGGCGGGCCCTGCAAACCGGTCTGGAAAACTCACCCGCCTTCGAGATCTTGGACCGGGAGGTCGAACGCGCCCGAGCCGCCGTCCTCCAAAGGCGAGGCCCCTTCGCGCCCCAGCTGTCCGCGGATGCCAGCCTGTCGTACGAAGAGACGCTGCCCGACCTCTTCCTCCCGAACCAAACGCAACGGGTCGGAAGCCTGGGCGTGGTCTTCGAACACCTGCTGCCGACCGGCACCCGGTACCGCGCCGGCCTCGACGTGCAGGTCGTGAGTTTCGACATCCCCCAGGTCGTGCTCGACGCAGAGCAGGCCAACTTCGACGTGGCCCACACCGGAAGCCTCTTCGTCGGTGTCCGCCAAAGTCTCCTTCGGGGGGCCTTCTTGCGTCCCAATCGGGCCCCCATCGAAGCGGCGCAGGTGCGGGTCGCCAGCCAGCGCGCCCAGCGACGGACCGAGACCATCCGCCAGATCTCCGGGATGGAAGAAGCCTACTGGCAACTGCGACTCGCTTTGGACGAACTGGAGATCCGCCGCGTGAACCGGGAGCTGGCCGCACAGCAGGTGGCCGACGCAGAAAAACGGCTGGCGGCGGGCTCCAGCAGTCCCCTCGACGTCATCGAGGCCCGAACCGAACTCCACCGGGTGGAGCGGGACGTCACCTTGGCCGAACAGAACGTGGCCACCCGCCGCGGCCTTTTGCTCGAACGCCTGCTGGTTCCGGACCAGGCCCGGGCCGAATGGGACCGGATCGAACCGTCGAATGCGCCGGAGTTGGAGGGCCCTCGACTGGAAGACGAACTGCTGGTGCGGGCCGCTTGGCAAAATCGCCCCGAGCTCGAAGCGGCGAAGGCCGAACGGGATGCACTGGCCCTGGAACTGCAGGCGGCCAAGAACGGGTTGCTGCCCCGTCTGGACGTGGAGGGAGAGCTTCGCGTGTCCGGATTCAGTGGCGCGCTGCTGTTCCGGTCGAATGATGAGCCGCCCGCGGGCCTGGACCCCGGGCTGAATGGAGAGTTTTTCGACCTGTTCGGAAACCTGTCGTTTCCTTCGGCCCGCATCGGCGGTCGGTTCGAAGTACCGCTCGACAACGTTGAAGCCATCGGACGGCGAGACGCCGCCCGGGCCCGGCTGGCTCGCGCCGAGGCTCGGATCTCGGAGCTGCGCAGACTGATTCGCGAACAGGTGTTGGCGCGGCGTCGGGCCTTCGACCACGCCGTCGAACGCCTGCGCCGAGCGCGCCGGCTGGAACAGACCGCGCGGGAATTCGCGGAGGGTCAGCAGAGGAGATTCCGAGGCGGAGCCGGCGTCACGTTCGACGTGCTTCGAGCGAACACGGCCCTGGTGGCAGCCAAGCTCGAAACCCGTCGCATTCAGGTCGAAGCCCGTCTGCTGCTGAACGAGCTTCGCATCGCCTTGGGCGACTACCTGGACGTCCGTTCCATTGAACTGTCGAGGGGATGATGCTGCCCCGATGTGCGATTCGGGAGCAGCTTTCGCGAGCCCGCCGGCGACCGCACGGAAGCGCTCGTCTTGATCGCGCCCGGGGCCTGCGGCACGGTCCGGTGCACTTTGGGTAAACCGTGAAGGGACCGGAAGCCATCGATCCTCGCGACGACGAGGACTGGGAAGACGCGGCCACGGTCGTCGACGGTCACACCGGTCCGGACGTGGACCCGAGTGCCGAACCCGCAACGCCTCCGCCTCACCCGGCGTCATTGGCCTCGGACTTGGCCAACGTACATCGATTGCCGGCCCCGACTCGCGACGGCACCGAATCGACCCGCGCCGGCGCTCTCGACACCCGCTCCTTCCGCCCTCGGTCCTCCGAAGACGATGCCGACGAGGTTCCACGCTCATGGCAGCCCGTCGAAGACGATGCCGACGAGGTTCCACCCTCATGGCAGCCCGTCGAAGACGAGCCCGGCAAAGGACCGGCGATGCATGCACGGAGCCCGTACCCCAGCCCTCCTCGGGGCCCCGCCGCTCGGTCCGTCCCAATGGAAGGGTTCACGCTGCCCGCCCGACGGCGGCCCGTCTTCCGCAAGCTGAAGAAACTCGGTTACGCGACGCTCGCCATCGTCCTGTGCGCCCTTCTGCCCTTCCCCCGTTGGGTGATCGAGCCGTGCAACATTTTGCCGATCGAACGAAACGAGCTCCGGTCTCGAATGGACGGGATCATCGCGCGAGTGTCGGTGCGAGAGGGCCAACAGGTCTCGAAGGGGGACGAGTTGGTGCGGCTGGATGACCGCGAGATCAGCGCCGAGCTGGAAAAGGCCCGGGCCGAAGTCGAGCGACTCGAGGCCCGCCTCGCCAAGCTCGAGGCCGGGAGCCGGCCCGAGGAGATCCGACGCTCCCGAGCCCGCGTGCGGGGGCTGCGGCGCGAGCTA
This sequence comes from Myxococcales bacterium LLY-WYZ-16_1, assembly GCA_031800475.1. Taxonomy (GTDB): domain Bacteria; phylum Myxococcota; class Kuafuiibacteriia; order Kuafuiibacteriales; family Kuafuiibacteriaceae; genus Kuafuiihalomonas; species Kuafuiihalomonas phototrophica. Next base: position 20,620 of record DAPKRQ010000322.1, on the reverse strand, counting down.
TCGTTTGCAAAGAAGGAAGCCCGGCGCAAAGCCCGGCTGTTCCGCGATGGCGTCACCAGCGAAGAGGCCCTCGATGCGGCCGAACAACGGGTCACGGTCAAGCGGCATGAGCTGGCGAAGGAGCGGGCGGAGCTGGACCTGCTGTTGGCCGGCGTTCGTCCCGAGGAGATCGCCATCGCCCGCGCCGAGCTTCGAAAGGCCGAAGCACAGGTCCGCTACCTGAAGGAGCTTTGGGAGGACACCCGGATCGTCGCTCCGACCGAGGGATTGGTCATCACGCCCAAGATCGAGGAGCGGGAAAATCAGCGCGTATTGCGGGGCGAGACCGTCGTCGAGCTGTGGCAACCCGAGCGCGTGGAGGTCGAGATCCTCGTTCCCGAGCGGGAGATCGACGTGGTCGAGATCGGACAACCGGCCACGATCAAGGTGATGAGTCACCCTCTTCAGCCCTTCCAGGGCGAGGTCGAATTCATCGCCCCTGCCGTCGAACGCGTGAACGGCGAGTCGATCGTCCGGGTCACGGTCACCGCAGAGAATCCCGAGCAGCTCTTGCGGGAGGGCATGAGCGGCTACGGGCGTATCAGCACGGGCTGGACCAACGTTCTTTGGATCTTCGTTCGTCGCGTGGTCCGGTGGATCCGCGTTCGCTTCCTGGTTTGAGCGACCGAGCGATGCTCCCGGACCGTCCCAGGGCCCGCCCAGACCTCGAGTTCGAGGAAGACGGCGAGGACGTCCTCTTGCGGGACGTTCTGCGCGGCAATTTCGAGTACGTCAACGCCCTGCAGCACGCGCTGATACAGACCGCCGACGGGACCCGAACAGTCGGCCAGATCGCCGAGACGCTGGAGGAGGAGTTCGAGACGGAGATTCCGTACGAAAGCATCACCGCCTACCTGACCCGAATGCGGCGAAATCGGCTCCTGGTCCTGGAACAGTCCTTCGATCCGGAAGAAGATGAGTCGATCGGTCGCAAAATTCGTTCGAAGCTCGAGACGAAGGGCCTTTTTTGGCCCGAACTCCGGGCAGAATCGAGCCAATTTCCTCCGCTCGATCCCTTCCGGCAAGCCGTGGAAGCACTCGACGACGGAAGGTTCGCGGAAGCGTTTCGACAACTGGCTGCCATCCCTGCGGAGCATCCAACCCAGGTGCTGGCAGCCCGCATGTACGACACGGCCCATCGCTCGTATTTCAAGTCGAAGCGCGAGAGCCCCGCCCATCTGAAGATGTTCCATTTGTTCGACCCGGACGCGTTTTTGGGTCGTCTCGATCGAAGCATCGGGGGTTTCGTGTTTTCGTACCAAAGCGTGGCGTGCATCGGGCTCCTGGCTTTCATGGCCGTTCCAGCGACGTTCCAGCTGGCCCACCCTCCCCCGCTGGCTTTCATCGACCTGGTCCTGGCTTCGGTGCTCGGTTACACGGTCGCCGCCATTCCACACGAGCTGCTCCACGGACTGGCTTGCAAACACTACGGGGGCCGAGTCCACGACATGGGTTTGCTGCTCTTCTACGGCATCAAGCCCGGAGCCTACTGCGACGTCACGGACTCCTACCGATTCAGGTCGAAGAAGCAAAAGGTCATTACCATCCTGGCCGGCCTGTATTGGAACCTCATCTTGGTCGTTTTAGGCGTTTTGCTCTATTGGCTGCTCTCGGAGGACGTCTACCTCCGAAGACCGCTCTACGTCTTTATTCTAATAAACATATTCGCGCTTTACGAAAACATGATCCCCCTGATACCCCTGGACGGCTATTTCGCACTGGCCGAACTGGTGGGGATCGAGAATTTTCGAGACCGCTCCATCGCGGTGGCTCGCAACTGGTACGCTACCCGTCTTTTCGGGGTCGAAGCCGAACCGGAAGCGGCCTCCGCGCCCCGTCCCCGCCTGATGCTTTGGTACGGCACGGCGGCTGCGCTGTATCCTCCGCTCTTTGCGTACCTCGTGATCATCAACATGCTGCTTCCCGTCCTGGTTTCAGTGTTCGGTTTCTTCGGGATCCTCATCAGCATTTATTATATGATTAAGAGCGCAATAAAATTCATTCTCCTGCCTCTGGCGCGCTTTTTACGATTTTTATGGACCTACCGTGTTCGTGTCGGCGCTTCGCCCACCGGCCGCTTCTCCGTCGCGGTCCTCGGCCTCGCCATCGGACTGGCCTTCGTTCCGTTCGCGGTCTGGCTGGAGGGCCCGGCCCGACTCGAACCCCTCGAGACCCTCACGATCACTGCGGGAACGAACGGATTTCTGCAAAACGCCCGAAGCGAGGTGGGAGATCCAGTGGCCCCAGGACAGCCGCTGTTCGAGTTGGCCAACCCGGAACTGGAGCGCGACTTGGTATGGGCTCGCCAAAATCTCCAAATTCGCCGGCGGGGCCTGCAGATCCTGCGAGCCGGTGAACGCCCCGAAGTCGAGAATGCCGCCAGCGCGGCCTTCCGCTCGGCCCGCGTACAGACCTCCTTCGGCCTCACCTCCCTCGGGCGCCAGGTCGAGCTGGAACGTGCACGCATTCTTCCCCAAACGCGGGTGGACGCCCGGCGTGCCGAAGTGGCTGCGTTGACCGCTCGGCGAGAAGAACGCCGAAATCGGTTGGCTCGGATCCGAAACGGAGCCCGCCTCGAAGACATCGAACAGGCGACTGCTGCCGTCGCATACGCCTCCGCAGTCCACGATTGGCTGAGCGAAACGAAACGCCGAACCGTTGCGCTAAGCCCCTTCGAAGGCATCATGACCTCACTGGCACCGGAGGCAGTCGGTGATGGCAGCTCGATCTGGCTGCGCGACCTCGAGGGAAGATTCTTTTCCAAGGGGGATCCGATCGTCGTACTCAGCCGAATGGATGCACTTCGGGTGCAGATCTCGTTCGACCAGTCCGAACGCGTCGGTGACATCGCCATCGGCGACCGGGTCTGCATGAAGTTCTTCGCTACCGATGACCGCTTTCACTGCAGTCGCGTCGCCCGCATCGCCGATTCGAGCATCGAGGGCCGCATTCGGGTCGAAACCGCCCCGATTCCCAAATCGGGGCTGCTCCCGGGCCAAGAAGGCCGCGCACGGATCTACGGCAAGGGTCGCTCCTTCGTTGCGCGGTGGCTTCTCGATCCCCTGGTCCGGCTGCTCCACGAGGCAGCGAGCTTGACCATCGCGTGAAACGAACCTGTCGCCGTTGGGAGCCGGTTTGGCTACACCTTGCAGCGCAACTCCATCCCGACTAGCTTCAACGTCTCGAGGGCTTGGCTCCTCGCAAAATTCGACATGACTTCCGCAACCGACACTCCGAAGAAGAAGACCCCTTCACTCGGCATCCTCGACGGCGAATTCACCCCGGAAGGATACCTGCGTGTAACGAAGCTCGATAGGTTCGGATCGCTGGCCAAGGCGGGCTCGTCCGCCGGAGACATCGTCAAAGAGATCGACGGAACGATCCCTCATACACGAGATCAGTTGCGGGCACTGGTGGCGGCCACGACCGTCGGACAGACCGTCCCCGTCTTGATTCAGCGAGGCTCGAAGACCTTTCGGGTACCCGTCAAAATGAGGTCCCTGAAGCAGCTTTCGATCTCTTTGAACGACGTCGGGGGCGCACTCGAGCGCAAAATCGCCCCGTGACCCCGGTGACCCGAGAGGTCCGTACCGTCCAGCTGCATGGCGGTTTCAAGCTCTGGGACTGCGCCCTGCTGCGCTCCGCAGGCTTCTCCGTAGCCTCCCTCGGAGCCGAAGCGTCTTCGGACGCGACGGCGCTGCGTCCGGCTTTGGCGGCTTCGCCGTCCGAAGCTCGGGCCGAGCGAGAGCGCTCCCTCGAACGCCTATGTCGAAGCGTCGTGCAGTCCAGGTTTCGAGCTGCACTCGTTTGGCAGAATCCAGACCTGGCCTCGAGGTTTCCGCCCGAGCGGCTCACGGCGGACAAGCTTTCGCGCAACAACTTCCGGGACGCGAAGGTTCTGTTGCGCTATCTGCAGCGCTACGCCACAAAGAACGATACCATCGGCTTTTTCGGGCCCCTCGCTTGGGTACGGGTGGATTCGGGCGACGAACGCCCCACCCGGCTTTGCCGCCTCGATTCCGTGGAACGACGAGCGCGGCTCGAACACGCCTTCGCGCAGACGCTGGCCGACCGGCTGACTTCGGAAGGCGGCGACCCGTCCATGCACGAGGTGGTTTTGCCCGAAAGCCTTCGTGTCACCGACACCGGCGTGCTGCTCGCGGATGGCTCCGAGCATCCGATCGAAGCCGAGTTTCACCGGGCCCTCCATCTGTGCCGTGAACCGATGGTCCGCCATCGACTGGTTGCAGCTCTGTGCGCCGATCGTGAGCTCGAGATCGAGGACGACGAAGAAGCCAAAGAGGTCGTCGAGGTCCTGATCGACCGAGGCCTCTTGCGGTCGGGCTTTTTCTTGCCCCTGTGGACGCTCCACCCCGAAGACGATCTAGCTCGGCCCCTGGCGAAGCTACCGGACTCACGACTGAAGCAGACCACGCTCCGAGCCCTCGACGAACTGCAAAGCGCGCTGCGGAATCTGCCCGCCAAGGCCGAAGAACCGGTCGAACTGGCCAACCAGCTGGGTCGCATCGACGAACTGATGAGGGACTGTGGTTCGGAGGACACTCGGAGAAACCGTGGAAGCCTCTACGGAGGCAGGACTCCCGTGTACGAAGACTGCGTGCAGACAGTCGATGCCACCATCGGCGCCCCCTTCGTCCGGTCCATTTCGACCGGCTTGAGTATCGTGCTCGAGAGCGCCCGATGGTTTTGCTGGAGGGTCCACGAGATGCTTCATCGGGAGGCGAAAGAGCGCTTTCGATGCTTCGGGCGGAGCGTCGTTCCTTTCCCGGAGTTCTTTCGGGCCGTCGAAGGCCTGTTCTCCGCGCCGGGTGTGCCCTCGGAACAGACTCGGACCGCTCGTGCGGAGCTTTGTGCGCGTTGGGACGAGGTCGCGGGCCCGCCCGAGACGAAACGCATTCGGCTCGACGGACGAGCCCTGGCCGCCGCTTCTCCCTTTCCTTCCGTTCCCGTTCCGTGGCCCATGGCCGCCTACCACTCGCCCGACCTGCTACCCATGCTGCTGAGCCGAGATATGGCTGAATCGGTCGTACTGGGCGAAGTCCACGTAGCCCGAAACTCGTTGTTTCAGCAGTTCTCCCTCACGGGACATCCCGAGCCCGCAGCCCTTTTTCGAGCGGCGAGCCGCGATGGCTTGGGTACCAGTCTGTTTCTAGTCCCGTCCCTCGCCAACGCCGGCCGCGTAGTCGAGTGGCCCCTGCACGACGGCCAGATCCTCGTCAGCTCCGACGCACTCCCCCAAGACGTACCATACTTTGGCTCTTTTCGGTGGATTCGCCCTGCCGATATCGATGTCCGCCTGGACGAGGGAGAACTCCGATTCTCCATCGTCACCGACACCTCCATCGACCTCCACTTCTCTCAGGTTTTCGACTGGCTTCTGACCACACAGGTAAACTCGCACTTCCGCATGTTCTCGAGAAAGGCGCATCAGCCACGAATCCAGATCGACAACCTCATCCTCCAACGCGAAGCTTGGAGCTTTTCGCAAGAAGCATTGGAGTTTGCCACCCGCAAGGACCCCAATGCACGCCTGCGCGGCATACTCACACTGGCCGAGGAGCACGCACTCCCGCGCCGAGTCTTCGTGAAGGCTCGAAACGAGGCCAAGCCCTTCTTCATGGACTTTGGAGACGTCCTATCGATGGAAGACGGCATGAAGTTCCTTCGCGCGACAGATGAAGCAACCTTCTCGGAGTTTCTGCCCGGTCCGGAACAGCTGGCCTTGCAGGACGCCTCAGGCCGTTCCTACACCAGCGAGCTGCGTTGCGTGGTCGTGGATTCACTCAGGTGGAAGGATCCAAAATACGCCCGAACCCCAAGGGAGGCCCCATCGTGAGCGAGATATCGACGTCCAGTGGCTTTCGCTTTTGGGAGGATGTGTTCGTCCGGTCGGCCGGATTCGCCGCCGCGGACATTGATTGTCTCGAAGATCGGGAACTGCGGGAGACTTGGGCTCGGTGGTTCCGAGCGAATCTGCGAGCGCGTGAGCTGGCGAGTCGGGTCGTGCGAGAGGCCCGTCGCATGAACGCTACCACGCCCGACACCAAGCTTCCGAAGTCCTTCTTTCGCCAGCTCGAGCGTCTGGAGACACCACGCCCCGAGCCCGACCTTCCGGGGGTCCCCGAATACCTCCATGCGGTCGAACAGTTTCGAGCCATCGACGAGGAGATCCTCTCGAGTTGGGGACCGGCCCAGGAGCGCACGTCGAGGGCGCTATTCGAGAAAGTAACCACCGATCCGCGCTTTCAGGAGGCGGTGTTGCTCCAAAATCCGATCCTTTACGAACGCTACATTCGGCGCGATGCGACGGAGCGACAGTGGGAACGATCCCCCGACGGGTTGGACAAGAAGACACGCCGGAGGCTCAAGGAGCGCCGGGCGCTGTACGCCGCCTACCTTCAGAGGCTCTGCCTCAAGAACGACACGATTTCGTTTTTCGGACCCGTTGGATGGGGCAGAGTCAGCGCCTCGGAGCCGAGCGCTTTCACTCCCGGCCCGAGCTGGCTGGCCCGCAGAAAGCTATTTTTGGAGCACTGGGCAGCCGATGCCATCGCTTCTACCCTCGGGTCGGACGTGTGGTTCGACCAGCGACCGCGCGCCCATCCCGGTCTGGCGATACGGGATGGGCGACTCGTTCAGGGGACTCGGGTCGTCGAACTTCCGGCGGAGCACGAAGCCGTCTTGAGCCAACTGCTGAATGGCTTCGACGGAACTGCCAAAGAGCTTTCGAAGTGGCTGCAGGCGAACGAGTCCGACCTCTTCGAAGATGCGGAGGAAGCCCTCGAAACGATCGAGGCTCTGATGGAAGCGAATCTTCTGACGTGTCGCATCGAAGTTTCCACCCTGTCGCTCGACTTTGGACGCACCATGTTCTCGAAGGTCCCTGACTCCGCCAGAGCGAGACGAGTCGAAAAGGCCTGGAAGATGCTCGCTTCAACCGAAGGCTCGGTTGCCGAGCGTTCAGCGTCCATCGCCGAGTTCAATCGGTCGTTCACCGAGTGGACTGGGACCGATGCCCGACGAAAGGGAGGAGAGTTCTACATCGGCCGGCAGCCGTTCTACGAAGATACGCTTCGCAGCGGGGAGCTGGTGTTGGGCGGAATGGTGGCCCAGAGCCTGGGGCGGGACCTGGACCCCGTCTTGGCGACGTGTCGCTACTTCACCAGCGAGCTCGCCCGCAGATATCATCGTGCCTTTCGGGACCGGTTCCGTTCCTTGGCTCTTCACGGGGTCCTTCCCTTCACCGAGTTTTCCGACGCAGCCAGCGACCTGCTGGGAGCGACCGGGAGCACCACCACGATGAGTCGCGATGTGCTCGAGAAACTGAGGGCACACTGGGTCGATGCACTGGATCTCGACCGGGCCGGTCCGTCGATACGGACCGAGGCGTCAGCCCTGTCAGAGCGACTCCCAGCGGAGCTGTGGGACGCCCGTCCCGGCTGGCCGATGGCGCGCTACCACGCGCCCGACATTCTGGTGGCCGCACCGAGTCTCGAAGCCTTCGTCGAGGACGCGTGCCTTCCGGTGCTGGGCGAGATCCACGTGGCGGCGAACACCCTATTTGCCCAGTGTGCGCTGGAGGCGCGCCCCGACCCTCTGACGCTCTTCGACCGCGCCGAACGAGACCGACTCGCCGACGGGGTGTTCCACATGCCGAGCCGGGCCAATGCCATTCGAGCGCAGACTTGGCCAGTCCGCCGGAACGGATGGCTCTTGGAGGGCGACGGCCCAGCCCGAATGGACCTGGGGGAGCACGGCCTGGCCGGGCGCCCACTCCGTCCCGGCGACCTAGAAGTGTACGAAGCGTTCGGACAGCTTCGGGTGCGAAACCCGAAGGCGAACCTCGATCTTCATCTTCTCCAGGCTCTAGACTGGAACATGTCGTCTCAAGCAGTTTCATCGTTCGGGCTGTTTTCTAAGCGAAGATACGTGCCACGGGTGCAAATCGGCTCTGTCGTGGTGCAACGCCGGACTTGGAGGTTCGGCCGACACGAACTCCCCAGTCTGCCCAAGGAGCCGAGTCGCGGTCCGCTCGAGCTGTGCCGTTTCTTCGGCCGCACGGGTCTGCCTGAGCGGGGCTTTGCCAAGACCGATACGGAACCCAAGCCCGTCTTCTATGATATGGCAGCCCCGTTGCTGATGGAGAATCTTCTGGCGAGCCTGAAGAGCTCGTCGGAGCTGGTCGTTTCGGAGCTGCTGCCCGGCCCTTCCGAAGCGTGGTATCCGGGGCCGGGAGGAGCTGTAACGAGCGAGTTCCGAATGGTTGCCGTCGATCCGAGAGAATGGACCGAGCCGGCAGATTGACGCGAGCCTCGGGTGGCCCGGTCTAGACATCGCAATGGAGAAGAAAGATGTGGAATCGCAATCGACCTGATGAAATGCAGAGCTTCCTGCGTCGCGCCCGGGCTGGAGAACGTCTGATGGGCCTGTCCTTGTCGATGGATACGGTCATCCCCGCCGAGGTGGCGACCGGCTACTCCTTCGACTACTTGTACGTGGACTTGGAGCATTCGATCATGACGACTGGACCTCGGATCGGCGAGGTCGTTCGGGCCGCGGATGCGTCTGGACTTCCGTTCTTCGTCAAGCTCAACAATTGGGATCCGACGATGGCGCGGGACATGATGGACATGGGCGCGTTCGGCATCATGGCTCCGTTTGTCGAAAGCAGCCAGCAAGCACTCGACCACGACGCGGCGATCCGGTTTCCGCCCCTTGGCGAACGAGGATGGTGCTCGGCCCAGAGGTCCACCGCATATGCGCAGTCTACTCGCTTCACAAGAAAGCTCGATCTGAACGTGCAGGAACAGGTTGCCGACTTTGCGAATAATCACGCCATCATCATTCCAACCATTGAAAGCTTCGATGCAGTGGAGAACATCGAAGAGCTTCTCGAGCTGCAACAGTTCCCGATCTGGCACATCGGGGCAGAGGATCTGGCGCTTCGCCTGAAAGACGAGGAAGGGCCGCCGGACTACGAGTTCGTGACGAAAGTCGTGAAGACCCTGTCCACCCGCCTTCATGAAAAGGGCAAGCTCCTGACGTTCGCCGTCGACATTCCCCCAGACGACGATCCGCAGTTTACTCGTGAACTGATGGATTTTTTGCAGGTGGACCTGCCTTACGTGTTCGACGTGATGATGCTGGGCTACGGTCTGCAATCGGTCTTTCGGCGGATCTGATTCATCCCGCCCATGCCCCGCAGCTCGCCTGGGTGCCCATCCAGGTGAGCGCGCAGCCTCGTTCAACGGGGCTTGGTGGGCTGGGTTCGAAGCAGCCGGGTACCGGCCCGCAAGCTCGTCCAGGGCCCCCAGGTGAGCGCGCAGCCTCGTTCGACGGGGCTTGGTGGGCTGGGTTCGAAGCAGCCGGGTACCGGACCGCAAGCTCGTCCGGGGCCCCCAGGTGAGCGCGCAGCCTCGTTGGACGGCGCAGATCTCCGGTCGGCAGGGTTCGAATCAGCCCGGTACCGGTCCGCTTCCCTCGACTCCCGCTGCCCCTTTCTCTAGTTCGGTGGTCATGCGTGGGTCGTACGCTCGGCGTCTCGAAAAGAGTGGGGCCCCGTCGCTCGCGGTGGCTGCGATGCTCGCCGCGTCGGCGGCCTGCGGGGAGGAGGACGGGCGATTCCGGGTCGCTTTTCGGTTCCCGCAAGTGGCACCGGCCCCGGGCAGTCTGCGGGTGGAAGCGGAGGTTCGTTCGCCGTCCGGACAACAGACCCCCGCCGAGCCGGCCGTCTTCGCACCAGGGGTCGAACTTCGCTTCGAGCGCGTGCCTTATGGCCAGGACCTGACGGTCGAGGTTCGCCTCGTGGAACAGGACGAGGGCGGAGCTGTTCGATACTTCGGCCGCTCTGCACCGTTCGACTTCGGGCCCGGCGACGATCTGACGGTTCCGGTGGCGGTGGCCCTGACCGACGCACCGACCGTCCTGGCCCCCGGGTCCGATGGGCCTCCCCACCTGCAGATCCTGAATGCGACCGGCGATCGGATCGCCACGCCGGCACTTCGGCTCCGCGTCCGAACCCGCGGCGCAGAACGCCTGGTCACGGCCCAGGACTTTCTCTTTCAGCAGGGCCGACAGGAGCTGACCCTGGAGGAAATCCCAGATTCGCAGATCGACGGCGACGGCGCACGGATCAGCACTTGGACCTACGACTTGAACGCCAGCCTGGATCGATGCCGGCCCGATGCCGGCGGGGATCCGACCCAGTGCGAGGGCCTGCGGCAGATTTGGGTCCGTGCCGAAGGAAACGGCTTTCGCAGTCCGGCGGTCCGTCGCTCGGTCACCTTGGACACCCGGTCCCCCGAGGTCGTCCGAGCCACCGTGGCCTACGTGCCCGGTCCCGATGCCCCGTCCGCCACTGCGGACCGGGCGGCAGACGGGACGACGGTGGTGGTCACGGTGGCCTTCGACGAGCCGGTAGACCCGGATGCCGAGCTATCCCTGTCCGCCGCTCCGCCGGCAGGCTCCGGGGGCAGCCGCCTCGAGTTCGTGGTCACCACCAGCGCGGCCGCTCCCCTGACCGCCGTGGCCTTCGAGGCCCGCGTCGACGCCACCCGACACCCCGACGGCGTCTACCGGCCCCGGGTACGAGCCACCGACTTGGCGGGCAACATCCAGGATTCGGCCGAATTCGCCATGCCCCCCATCCAGGTGGACACCACGGCGGGCGCCTTGCGGGTCCGACAGGAGGCCGTCAGTTTCGTGCGGGCACCGGTGGCCGGCCGGGCCGATCAGGTCCTCCGGGACCCGGACACGGGCCGCGAGGTCTACCGCATCCCGGCCCTTGCATCCCGGTACACCCTGGCCCCGTCCGACCCCTGGGCGCCGCAGGCAGCCCTGCCCCTGGACACGTTCGCATTGGACGACGGCTCCCAGCTGCGCGGAATCCGGATCTGGGCCGATCCGCAGCGGACGTTGCTGATGGGCAGCGCCTCGCCGGCCGCAGATGGATGGCGCCGGACGGACCTGCGCCTGTCCAACCTGGACACCCCACAGGTGTTCGTCAGCGGCATCGACGGTGCCGGCAACGAGACCCCCGCCGTTCCGATTCGATCCACTTGGTTCGTGGCAGCCTCCGGCCGGGCGCCCGTGGGCCGAAGTCCCCATCGGGTCGAGACCCGCACGTCCGCCAGCGTTCCCTTGGCGCCCCACGAACCGCCGACCGACCGCTCCGCCGCCGATGCCCCCGACGGAGCGTCGGTGGTCGCCCGGGCCAGGTACCGGTGGACCCTGCGTCGGACCGAACGCCCGCCAGCTGGCCGACCGGCCCTGGCATACGACGGCGCCCGCCACCGCCTGGTGCTCTTTTTGGGTGGAAGCACTTGGGAGCGCTCCGAAGAGGGTTGGAAGTCCGTCGCCACGGAAGCCGAAGGTCCTGGCCAACGGCGCCGCGCAGCCATGGCTCACGATCCGGCCCGGGGCCGGACCGTGCTCTATGGCGGCACGGACGTGCTCGGCAATCGGCTTGCCGACACATGGGAGTGGGACGGGCGAAGCTGGAACCGAATCGTTCCGGACGGGCCCACTCCGGGCGACCGGGCCGGCCACGCCATGACCTGGGATGCCGCCCGCAGGCGGGTCGTGCTGGCCGGCGGCGGACCCCTGCCGAATGACGGTGACCTGGACCTATGGACTTGGGACGGCACCGAATGGCGCGAATCGATGCCGAGCGGAGAGGTTCCGCCCGACCGGCGGGACCTGGCCATGACCTTCGACACCCTGCGGAACCAGGTCTTGGTGTACGGCGGGGACGGAGCCGGCGCCGGGCCCTTCGGAGACCTGTGGGCTTGGGACGGCACGGGCTGGACCGAGCAGGTCCCGGCGGAAGGGCTCGCCCCTTCGGCCCGTCCTGGAGCGACCTTGGTCTACGACGAAGACCGCGATCGGGTCGTGTTGTTCGGAGGGACCTCGAATGCCGTCCCGATCCCGGACGGTCGGCAGATCTGGGAGTGGGACCCGGGGGACCGGCGCTGGATCGACGTGCAGCCGGCGGAGGGCGTGCCCGATCCCCGATCCGGAGGTGCGGGCGCCTACGACCGCCTCCGGGGGCGGACCGTCCTGCAGGGCGGCCAGGATTGCTTTTTCGCCTGTTTCGACTTCGACGACACGTTCGAGTGGAACGGTACGGCGTTCATCGACGCCACCGCTGTGGCGGACCCACCCCTGGGGCGGGTCGACTTTGCTGCGGCCCACGATCCGATCCGAGGCGGAATGTTGATCCAAGGCGGATTCCGGGAAGCCTCCCGCGGTGACACGGTGACCTTCGACATTCTGGGGGACGTTTGGCTTTGGAACGGCTTTCGATGGACGACGGTGCCGGGGGGCCCGGGTCCGCTGGCCGGGCAGTCCATGGCCTTCGACCGGGCCCGAGACGAAGGCGTGCTGTACGGTGGGGCCAGTTCCGGGCCGACCCTCGCCGGCACCTGGCTGTGGTCCGGGAGCTGGCGGGTGACGCCCGCCTTTGAACCCGGCTTTCGGTCGGGACACGCCATGGTCTGGGACCCGAGCCGGAACCGTGTGGTGCTGGCCGGGGGGGACGACCCTGCCACCGCCGGGTCGGTCTGGGAGTGGGACGGCACGTCCTGGACCCAGATTTCGCCGTCCACCCCCGTGCTGCGAAGGAAGCCGGCCCTCGCCCACCACCGCGGCACCAGCACGACCCTGCTGTTCGGGGGCGCGGACCTGGACCAAAACGACGCGGCCACCGGCGACACTTGGGCTTGGACCGGCACCGACTGGACCCTGCTCGATGCGGGGGGTCCAGCCGGGCCGGCACCCCGGGAGGCGGCCCAGATCGCCTCGAGCCCTCGCCGAGACCGGGTCGTGCTGTTCGGGGGAGACGACCCTTCGGGCTCGGTGGCCGCCAACGACCTCTGGGAATGGGACGGGACCACCTGGACCGAGGTGACCCCGGCCCAAGGGCCCCTCGGTGTCGAGGGGGGCGCCCTGACCTACGACCCGGGACGGGACGTATTCGTGCTGTTCGGAGGAGCCAACCGGACGTTCGACCCCTCCGACGAGACCTGGGAGCTTTCCCCCCCGGCCCGACCGGCGGTTCAGTTCGCGGCGGCCCTGCCCGACGCGCCGCCTCGGGCCCGCATCGAGGAGCTCCGGGTCCAGGCCTGGTGCTCTGGCTCGGGCCAAGACGGTTCGGGGCAGCCGTCCCCCGGCGTCGACCTGGTGGGGTGGCGACTGCCAGGCACCTTCGAGACCCTCGACACCCGATCCACGGACCCGGATCCACTCGGGTGGTCGGTGACCGGCGATGCGGTGCAGGACTTCGTCGGTCCGGAGCGCACGGTCTACCTGCAGTGCCGACCCTCGGCAAACAGCGGAACGGGGTTCGCCGAGGTGCGCTTCGACCACGCCGAGCTGCGGGTTCGCTATTCGCTCGAGCCCTAACGCAGGACGGACGACACCTATCGAGCTCCTTTCGCCCCGTCAAAGGCGTTCTTTTGAAAAGGGTATACCGAACCGAGTCGAAGAATCTGGGTCAGCTCGTCGAGCGCGGTGCAGACCTCGCGCCATAGCGCTGGGTCCGCGAGGTCGGACGCCGCCAGTCGATCTCGGTAATGCCGCTCTACCCAGCCTTCCAGGTCCTCCAACAAAGAAGCCTCCACGAGCACCCGAGCCCCGACCGACTTTCGCTCGGCGTCGGTCATCGGCACGCGGAGCCGAAGACAGGCCGGACCTCCCCCGTTCTGCATGGACTGCCGCAGATCGAGAAAGTGTACCGCGCGCACCCCTACGTCCTCGGCCACCACGCGCTCCAAGTACGCGCGAGCGGCTGGGTTTCGACGGCTTTCTTCCGGCGCGATGACCACGAAGCTGCCGTCCGGCGTCTGAAGAAGTTGGCTATTGAACGGATATGCCGCCACCGCGTCTTCCACCGGCAGCTCGGCGGCGGTGGCGAACACCGATCGAAACGAATCACCGAGCGCCCGTTTCAAGGACTCACAGAGCCCTTCCGCGTCCACGAAGGCGAGCTCGTGCCACAAGAGAACGCCGCCGCTGCCCACCGCCAGGACGTCGGTGTGGAAAGAACCGGCGTCGATCCCATCCGGATGCTGCTGCGGCAACAGCGCCCGGTCGGGCGGCAGTTCCAAAAGACGAACCAAGGCCCGAGACGCCTCGAGGGTCTGGCGCCCCGGATGACGCTGTGGCGCCCGAAGGGCCGGATCCAAGGCGGACCGCCCCCACGCGAACAGATGGATCGCCGGACACCCTTCAACTGCGAGGCGCGTGTGGTTGGCGGCCCCCTCGTCAGCGAACGCGGCCATCGGTGGCAGCGGGGGATGCACGGCAAAATGCGTCGGGTCCTGGAAGATCCGGCTCAGCACGGCGTGGGTCACGTCGGCCTCGAGCGCCCGGTGCGTCATGGCATGTAGGTTGGCGGGGACCACGTGCAGCCGTCCGTCTCGGGTGTCGGGGCTCGGGGCGACCGTGGCCGCATTGGCGGTCCACATGGCGGCCGCACTGCAAGCGAGACGAAGCAGGTGAGGCTCTTCGGCGGCGGCTCGGGCCAAAACGGCTTCGTCCGAACCCGAAAAGCCGATGTGCCGCAAAAAGCTCACGTTGGGACGCGGATGCGGGGGCAGGACGGCTTGCGCCACCCCCAGCTCCGACACGAACCGCATCTTGGCGAGCCCTTGCTTGGCAGCTTCTTTGGGACTCGACACCTGGCCGCCGTGGGTCATGGACGCCACATTGCCTGCCGACAGGCCCCCATAATTGTGGGTGGGCCCGACCAAGCCATCGAAGTCGACTTCGGTGACAGCCCCACGCTCTGAGGTCATGTCCCGGCCCTACGTCGCCGCGCCCGACCGGTCCAGGCCGAGCTCGTCCGCGCGCTCGACCTGCCTGCGGGCTCGGGCGAGAACCACCGCAGACGCTGCGGTCCACACCGACCCGAGAGCAGCACCGTGAAGCACAGACAGGTCCACGGCGTACCACGCAAAGGCGGCGACGGCCGGCACGGTGGCGAGACGAAACCACTCCAGGCGACTGCGGCGTCGCTCGAGCAAAGACGCCAAGGAGACCAAAGTCACGCCCATCCACAGCGCCACCGCAGCGCGCGGCCCGACCTCGACCGTCTTTCGAAAATAAAGCATCGACATGGTGAGCGGAACCAGCAGACCGAACTGCGCCAGCACGTAGGTCTGGATGCCCGAGGTGGACGATGCATCGTGGAGCGGAGCATCGAGGGGGCGACTGGGCTCGGCCCGAAGGTCGCTCGGGCACCATCCGGGCGGCATCACCCAAACTCGAACTTTGTCCCACAGACCTCGCGTGCGGCGGGAACGGTCCCACAGCTGCCGCCACGGATGCAGGTGGGCCTGCACCGGATCGAAGGTCTCGACCGGCTCGGTGATGCCGTACACCACCGCATCGTCCTCGGGTTCGAACGTGCCGAACAGTCGATCCCACACGATCAGCGTCCCCGCGTGATTCTTATCGATATATTGCGGATTGCGGCCGTGATGTACCCGGTGGTGGGACGGCGTGTTGAAGACCCACTCGAAAGGTCCCAAGCGCGGAACCAATTGGGTGTGTACCCAGAACTGGTAGAGCGTGTTCAGCGAAGAGCAGGTGGCCATCACCAACGGCGGAAGCCCGACCAGGGCCAGGGGAATGTAGAATATCCAGGAAAAGAATGGCTGAAAGGCCCCTTGTCGCAGGGCAACCGCGAAGTTGTAGTCTTCGCTTTGATGGTGAACCACGTGGGCCGCCCACATCACACCGACGTGATGACTGGTCCGGTGGAACCAGTAATAGGCACAATCGACCCCCAAAAAGCCAAACACCCAGACGGCCAGAGAACCCGAGGACAGCTCGAAGAGCCGAAAGTGTCCGTACACCCCCAAGTAGCCGGCGAACAGCGCCACCCGAGCGAACGTTGCCACCACCTGCTGGAGCACCCCACAACCCATGTCCGCCACGGCCGCCGGGGTCCGGTACACCCGACGCCCCATCCACCAGGCCGCCAACAGTTCCACCGTGATCAGCCCGAAGAACACCGGTATGGCCATGGCCACGTAGGTCCAGCTGCCGTCCCGCACCGGCCCAGTGTGCCGGCCTGCGCGGAGCGGTCAATCCCAGTCCGGAATTCCCCGGTCCGTCCGAATGCAGAAGCCGACCCGGGCTTTTCTCGCGCGCCCCGCCGGGGGAACCTTCGACCGTGGCGCCGACCCTTCCGAGCCGCCTGGTGCACGCCTGGGTGTATCCCGAGGGCTCTTACCTGCTTCGCCAGGTCGAGCTCTCGAGCCTGGGCCGGGGCCGGCGTTGGGTGGCCGTGGAGGGCCTCGGTCCGAAGCCGGACTTGGACGAGCTTCGGTTGCGGGCCCACGACGCCCGCATCCACGACTGCGTCCTCGAAGGCCCAGACCTGCAGCCATCCGGAGCCGACGGCGAAGCCGAGCCCCAGACGGCCCACCGCTCGGAAACCGATCCCCGCTCGGTGCTCGAAGCCGAACTTCGGCTGTTGGACCGGCTCGAGCTGCCGAAGACGCCGCCGGATGCCGGTCTCGTTCCTCCGCGGGAAGCCGTGGCTTGGCTCGAGGAGTTTCAGCGACGACGGCGCGAGCTGCAGGCGGAGCTGGATGCTTTCGATACGCAGCAAGCCAGCCCGGACCCGGCGCGAGACCCTTCGCGGCAGTGGACCCTCTGGCTCGATGTGGAAACAACCGGGCGCGAGCCTCGGATCGAGCTCGGTCACGACGGGGGCTGGGCCACCTGGCGCCCCCGGCTGACCGCCGAGTGGCAGGACTGGGACCTCTTGGAGCTCCGGCTCGACGCCCAGCTGTGGCACGACGGTCCTGGACAGTGGGACGGAGTCGTCGTTCGGTTCGAAACCGTAGACCGGCGTCAGAACCCGGCGCCGAGACCCGGGCGCGCTCGCTCCGGCGGGGCTGGAACGGAGCCTGTGCGTCATCCGATGTCGAGCACGGAATCCGTCCACATGCTGGACATCGCATCGGACCATCCGGATTCGGAACAGCTCCTTCACCCCGATCCCGCGTCGGCGTTCGATGGTGAGCCTCTTTCGTTCGAAGCGACAATGAGAGCCTCGACCGGAAATACGGCCCCGTGGGTCCCTCTCGATGTCCGTTCGGTGCCGATCGAGAGTTCGATCCTGTTGCGCCCCTTTGCATCTCCGCTCGGGTGGCTGGTGGCCAAAGTCCGAAACCTGGACGGATTGCCCCTGCCCGTTTCGGCGCTGCGGACCATCGGACCGGACGGAACCTGTCGCGACGGCTGGCGGCACGAGCCACCCGAAGGCAAAGACGTGGAGCACTGGGTGATCGGGCCCGTCCCCGAAGTCTCGTGCGAACGGGGAATGAGCTTGGACGAGGACGGATCGTCGGTCGAGGTGAGCCTGAGACTGCATTGTGAAGGGCCCATCGACGGCGTTCGATTCGAGATCGAAGACCGTGTCCCTCGATCGGTAGACCCGCAGGTTCAGGTCAAACTGATCGATTGGGAGCCCATCGATCCTCTATTCGAGGAAGAGGAAGGACGCATTCGTTTCGATGGCGTACTCTCGGCCGGCTTGTCCCAAGAGTTCCGATTCGGCTACCGGCTGACGGTTCCGCGCGGGCACCGCACCATCTTGGTGCCGGGAGGTGAACCGTGACCGGCCCTGCACCCGCCCCGAAGTCGATCTCGGCGGCGGATGCTGCCGTACAATTCGAACGCGTGCGTTTCGAGCCCCACGGCGCCTGGGTCGAGCGCCGGGTCACGGTCTCTTCCTCGGGAGGGGCCATCCTCGACGACGTGCCGCCCGACCTGAGCGCAGCCGCCGTGCGTTGCACGCCCCGGGGCGTTGAGGTGGAAGTCGAGCACCCGCAGCCGGAACGATCGACGGAGCCGCTGCAACGCCAGATGAGGCAGCTCGAATCGGAAGACCGGGCCGACCGTCGGGTCCGCGACCACTGGGAGCGTCTGATGGAGGTGTACCGGCAGGAACTCGCCGCTGCGTGGCTTCGAACCACCCCGCGCCCCGACAGCTTGGCGGACTGGCTGCAGCCGCTGCGGGAGTTCGGGATGAGCTTGGCCCAGGTCCGGGCCGAACGGACGCAACGGCTCGAACAGCTCCGGCGGGCTGTTGCTGCGCAGCAAGCCCACCCACGAGCCCGGCTCCGATTGCGGGCGCATCCCGGCCGGACCCTCCGGGTGAGCTACTACGAGCCACGGGCCGGTTTCGAATCCCGGACGGAAGGGTGGTGGCAGGGCGACAGGCTGGAACTGCGGGGTCGGGTGCGCTTGTGGCAGCGGACCCATGCGCCGTGGCACGTTCGGACGGTGCGGTGGACGAGCGCCCCGGTGCCGGAGGACATGCCCCGATTTCGGCCCGCGCAGCTCGCGGCCCAGCGGGGACTGTCCGGGCTGCCGTGGCCGGGGGCCCCCCTTCCGGCGTGGCCCCGCTCCGGAGCCCGCAGCCAGGTCCAGGTCCCGCCGGGTGGGGCGGGCCGATGGCTCGACGTGGGTCGACGCACCCGGGAGGGCCGCTCGGAGTTGGCTTGGTGGCCCGGTGCCGGTCCCCACCCGTTTTGGATGCTCGACTCTGGGCCCGATGCCGCTGCCTGGGGCGAGGTGACCCTGGTGTCCGAGACGGAGCGCTTGGGTCGGCGAACCTTTCGCCCCGACGGAAGCCTACCGCTCGGCGAGGAGGCGGGACTTCGGATCAGCCACCGAGAAGAGCCCGCCGGGGCTTCGCGGTCCGAAGACGACGTTCGACACCTGCGCCTGGTGATCCGGTCCAGCCTGGAGCGAAGCGCGGTCGTCTGGTGTCAGCTGGCAGAGCAAGCTCGGGCCGTCCGGGTCGTGCGGGCCGAGCCCGAGCTCGCCCCCGACCCCGAAGGCGCCATCGGCATGCGGTTGTGGGTTGCGGCACAGGGTCGGGCCGAGGCCCACCTGTGGTTCCGGCGAACCGAACGGAGCGAGCCGTGAGCTTCGCTTCCGACCCCTACGTGGTCCTCGGTGTCGCACGAGACGCCACCGAGCTGACGATTCGGACCGCATTTCGCCAGCGGGTGCGACAGGCCCACCCAGACCTGCACCCGACCGATCCTGACGCCCACGAGCGATTCCTGCAGATCCAGGCGGCCTTCGAGATCCTGATCGACCCGGACCGCCGCCGTCGGGTCGACCAGGAGCCAGATCAGACCTGGGAGGAAGCCAGGCTCGAGGCCGAACGGCGCCGGGCTCAGCTATCCCGGCGGCGAAGGCGACTGAAGCGGCTGTACGACTGACGCCGAACGACGCGACGGGCAGCTGCCCGGCGAGGCTCGAACGGCGCGCTGGCGGCGCGAAATCTGAATGCCGGCGCCGAGAGGGCCCGCTCGCGGTCCTAAAAACGCTCTTCGCCCGGCCGCGGCGGGTCGGCCAAGCCCCTCCACCTGGGAAGCCTTCGAAGCGGCTCGAGTGCTGGTTCGAATTCCAACCAATCGAATCTATCAAAACCCAGGTCATGCGCTCGTTCCAAAAGACCGAACGCGGACTCGTGCGCTCCACGGTAGGCCTCGCTGACGCCGAAGGCGGCCGCCACCTCGGCCAGTTCCTTTCGGGCCGGCGCAGGTAGGCTTTCCTCTCGGCCCGCATAGCCGTCCAACGCGCGCTCGGCCAAACGACGGCTTTCGGGATGCCCGGCGGCCAGCAGTTTGCGGACGCTCGGCCAGGTATCGGGCTCGGACGGGGGCAGCTGGTCGATCAACTCGACCAAGCGATCCAGATCGTGAGCAGCATCGGCAGCCAGCACGCCCAGCCGCCGGAGGCCGGCGAAGCGGGCCCCCTTCCGACCCCGAGCCCGCTCGGCCGCTTCGAGGTAGCGCCCCGTCTGGTACAGACGATAGGCCTCTTGGTGGACCACCGCCGGCCACTCGGAGGCAGCCAAAACCACCGCCAGGCCGCACCACCACACCGCGCTGGCTGCGCTGGGTCCGACGGTCGCGATCGCCACTGCTGCGGTCGTGCTCCCCACCGCCAGCGTGACGCCAAAGGCCCACCGTTCCGACAGGCCGGACCGCGCCAGAATGCTCCGCAGCAGGACGCCCCCGTCTGAAGCGGGAAAAGGCCAAATCTGGAATGCAGTCCACTGAAAGAACCAAAAACGCGGTCCCGGCCACGCGGGGCCCCACTGCAGCAACAAAAGCCACACCGCTCCACTGACCAACGGTCCCGCCGCGAGCACACGCGGGTCGAAAACGCCTTCGGTATATCCATCGCCCGCCCCCAACTGCAGGTCCAACAGCCGGTCATGTCCGAGGGCCCGTGCGACGATTCCGTGCCCCAACTCGTGCACGACGACCGCGGTCAGCCACCAGACGGCGTCGGCCACCGAAACCGCCGCCGCCAGCCCCACCCCCAGCACGAGGATCTCGGCCCGGACCCGAATGGCATTCACGAACGCCGCCCCCCAGGCTTTCGAGGCTTGGACACCGGAACCCGCAGACCGTCGTGGGCTGCTTCGACCTGGCCGGGATGGCTCTTTCGCGCCGCATCCACCAACTTTTGCGGCACCTCGCCCGCCGGGGGGAAACCGGTCAGCACCAAGCAGCGGACC
>DAPKRQ010000321.1:0-4002 GCA_031800475.1 Myxococcales bacterium LLY-WYZ-16_1 | reverse complement strand
GGCGCTGCCGAAGGCCACGGCCTCGGCCCGGGACGGGGCACCTCGAAAACCGCCACCGACCCGAAGGTCCAACCGGCGGTCGCCCCCCAAGCTCAAACCCCGCAGTCCCAGGCCGCCCAGCCAGCGGTGGTCCAGGGACTGTCCGCCGGCGAATCCGGTGGTGGCCTCCACGAAGCTCCGGACCGGTCCGGCCTGCAAAAAGAGGTCAGCCCCCGTGATTCCCCGCCAAGGCGTCCCCGGAGCCTCGGCGGTCAAGCGGGGACCGGACAGGGGGTGCACGAGCCCCACCGGTTGAGCGAAGAAGGCGGGACCGGCCACGCCCACCCGGGCGTCGAGCCCCCACGCATCGTCGAGTCGCGGGCCGAAGCGGTGTACGAAGCCCCCGGACAGGTCGGCGCCGAAGCCGAGCCGATCGGCCTGCACCCGAAAGCTCGCGCCCGGCCCTCCGCCCAGCTCGAACCGGCGCTGGCGCACGACGGTCCACCGGGCGGCTGCGCCCACCAGATGGGCGTTCGGCGCTCGGGGTGCCGAGGGGCCTCGGTCCCAGGCCCAATCCAGCTCGATTCGGGGGGCCCAAGGACCCACCCACCGTGACAGGTCGAGGCTGCCGCCCACTGCAACCAGTCGCGGGTCCACCACGTCGTCCATCAAGGTCTCCACCGCGCCCGCCGGGCCTCGCAATCGAAACGTGCCCGAAAGCGGGCTCTGCCCGATGGCGAGCCCCGGGATCCCGGGGCTTCGCAGTCCCGGCACGAACCGGTCGACCAGCCGGCCACTCAGAAGGCGCAAGCTGCGTTGCCGGTCCAGGGCGATCTCGAGGGCGGCCTCCGGCAGACCGATGCGAAGGCTTCGCACGAAACGAAGGGCATCGCCGAAGTTGTCGATGGGCCCCACCCGAACCCGATCACCCGGGTCCATGCGGATCGGCACGGCCGCCTGACCGGAAACGCCCCACTTGCGGATCACGAAGCCGATTTCGGGGGCCACCACCGGCGCGGCCCGTCCCGACTCGGTCCATATGCCGCTGCGAACCCCCAAGTGGGTCCTTTCGAAGGACAGCCACATGGGGTCGAGCCGAACCCGGCGAGGGGGCTCGCGGCGCAAAGTCAGGGGAAGCATGAACCGGCCTGCGTGTTCGTCGAGCTCCACCTGGGTCAGGTCTTCGACGACCGCCCGGCCCCCCAGGATGCGGCGGGCCGAGACCAGGTGGGTGCGAAACCATCGCTGGCCCAGGTCGGCCACGACCACCTCGCCCTGCCCGCTCGAAGCGTGAACCAGCCGCTCGTCGCCCAAGTAGATGCCCACGTGGCTGATCGGCTGGCCGGGCTCGGCGAAGAACAGCAGATCTCCCGGCGCCACCCGGTCCAGCGACACCGGCTCTCCGACCCGCGCCTGGTCCCGCGAGACCCGAGGGATCGCGTAGCCCGCTTCGGCGAAGACCCGGCAGGTGAACCCGGAACAGTCCAAGCCGGGACGCCCGACCCCGCCCATGACGTAGGGGCGACCCAGGTACCGCAGTGCGATCTCCTTCAGGTTCTCGAAGTCCTCCACCGGCGGCGGGTCTTGCACTTGGAGCTCGGGCGGCCGCCAGCTGGCAGCCAGCGCCAAGACGACGGCGATGGGCCCTTGCAACGATGGGCCTCATTCTCTTCGCAAGAACACCACGTCGCGTTCGACCTCCGTTGGGATCTGACGGAGCCGACCTCTGCCCCGGACCTCGGTCCCGTCGTCCAGCCGAAAGCACCACCCGTGGATCGGACACTCGATGGTGCCGCCCTGCACACGGCCCTCCGTCAGGTCGCCACCTCGGTGAGGACAGATCCCTTCCATGGCTCGAACCTGGCCTCCTTCGCGCACGACCACAACGGGCTCGCCGTCCATGTCCGCCCGCACGGGCGCGCTCTCGGGCAATTCGGACAGCCGGCCCACCCGAACCCGGCCGGTGTCGCCACCCTCGACCGGTCCGAACAGGGCATCTTCCAGACCGGACGCCCCCGCCCGCTCCTCGGCCCAGCGGGAAAACACCCGGATGCGGTCTTTTCGAGGGATGGCCAGGACCGAGTCCACGTCTTCCGGCGACAGCGGCTCGACCGGGTCGGGCCGCTCTCGGGCCCGATAGGCCGCCACGATCCGGTCTGGATCCGCGGCGACGGTCCCGTTTTCGGGTCCGCGCCGAAACAAGGACAGCCGCACGCGCTCCAATGCCCGCACCTCCCGCAGCGCCCACTCCAGGTCGGCCGCGGCCAGGGCCAGGGCCCTTTGGGGTCGAACCGGAAGGGGCCCGTCGGGCAGGGGTGCCCCGGCCCGCAACGCCTGGAGTTCGAGCCGGGCGTTCGCCAAGCGCTCTTTCACCTGATCCGGGTCGACGTGTCGCAGCTCGAGCAGGGCCGACGGATGCTG
Organism: Myxococcales bacterium LLY-WYZ-16_1; assembly: GCA_031800475.1. Classification (GTDB taxonomy): domain Bacteria; phylum Myxococcota; class Kuafuiibacteriia; order Kuafuiibacteriales; family Kuafuiibacteriaceae; genus Kuafuiihalomonas; species Kuafuiihalomonas phototrophica. The sequence goes on along the minus strand of DAPKRQ010000321.1, from coordinate 1,602 downwards.
CATCAACAGCTGAAGCCAAACCTGCCCGCGGGGAGCGTCCCCTTGCAGGTAAGCCTGCATGCGCACGTACCGGGCACACCGGGCTTCGGCGCGACGTAGACAGGCCCGGCGCACCCAGGGCAGTTCGAGCCAGCCGGCTGGGACGGTCACGGTGGCGACGCCTCCAAGGGCACGTGGCGGGCATACACGTCGAACTGGGCCTGGACCCGGGAGACGTAGGCGATGGTTTCGGAGGCGCGGGCGTATCCGTAGCGGGTGCGACGGTGCCAGCGCGGGTCCTGCTTGAGCTTCAAGGCCTCCTCCACATGATTGAACCACTTGTTCGGGTCTTTGCCGATCCGCACCGCCAACCGGCGCGCGTCTTGGATGTGCCCCAGCCCCGCGTTGTAGGCCGCCAGGGCAAACCGAACCTGCTGGCGAGGATCGACGCCGTCGCCCCCGAAAAAGTCGATCAGGCGGCGCAGGTACCGGGCACCGGCCACCACGCTGCCGCGGGGCGAAGATGGGTCCTGGACTCCCACCCTTCGGGCGGTCGACGGCAGCACCTGCATCAGCCCTTGGGCGCCCCAGCGGCTCTGGGCATCCGGGTCGAAGCGGGTCTCGGCGTACGCCACCGCCGCCAAGAGCCGCCAGTCGACGCCGGCGGCCTCCCCCGCCCGGCGGAACAACCCGTCGAACCGAGACAGGGCCCCATCTTGGTCCGCGCGAAAGGCGTCTTCCCGGGCAGTGCGGGAACCTCTGGCGTTCGGTCGAAAATACCGGCTGCGAAGGATCCGAAGCAGGCCGGAGCGTCGCGCTCGCTTCAAGAATCGGTCCGCGGCGTCCCGGAGCCGGGACGCGTCGGGGTGGACCGCCCACGCCTTGGGCAACGCATCCCCCAGGGGCCATCGCGCCACCGCTTCGACCCCGGCCGCCTGCGCCAGGCCGAGAACGTTTTCGTCCACGATGACCGCTTCGTAGCGACCCCGCTCGACCCGGGCGAGCTGTTCTTCCATCTCGGCGCCGTCCACCACGTCGGCCAGCCGGAGATCCACCCCGGTTCGCCGCTCGAATTCGAGGGCGGTCCGGTAGGTGGTGGAGCGAAAGCTGGTGTGGATCAGGAACTGGGACAGGTCGGCCGCTTGGGTGACGGTCTTGACCGTATCCGGGTGGGTCGCCAGCACCCGCTTGGCCTCGAGCACCGGTCGGGTGAATGAAAGCTTTTCCCGGCGGGCTGCGGTCCGGGTCGTTCCCGCGGCGATCATGTCGGCCGCGCCCTCCAAAAGGAGCTGGATCAGGTCGTCGCGGCTGTCTGGCACCACGAAGGCGACCCGGACCCCCAGGTCGTCGGCGAACGCCTGGGCGAGTTCGTACTCGAAGCCGCGCTGGCGGCCCCGAACCACGAAGTACGAGGAGGAATTGTTGCGGGTCAGTACCCGGAGCACGCCGGCCTTCTTCACCTGGGCCAGATCGGCCGCATAGCGGTCCCGGGTGTGGCGGGTCAGATGCCAGCCCAGGTCCTGAAAGATGTTCCCTTCGGGCTCGGGCGCCACCGCCGCGGTCGACGTGGCCGCCGAAGTGCGGTCGCGGTCGCCGGAGGACGCGCCGGTCTCGGCCGGGGTC